>NZ_JBFAXI010000003.1:0-213370 GCF_040680735.1 Streptomyces sp. NPDC051987
GGCCCGGTGGGGGCTGGTCGCGCGGTTCCCCGCGTCCCTTATACGGGGCGCTGCCCCTAAAGGGGCTTACTGCACGTCGACGTAGTCGCCCGTGGCGCTGACCGCCGGGGTGGTGGAGGTGCCGGCGAAGGAGTAGCGGTAGTAACCGTCCACCGTCGCGGTGGTGGTCGTCTTCACGGCGCCCGTGGAGGACGACTTGATGGTCTTCAGCGTGGTGTAGGTGCTGGAGCCCTTCTTGCGGAACTGGAGCTTGACCGACTGGCTGCCGTAGCCGCTGTACTTGCCGGTGTCCCAGTTGGCGCGGGTGAGGGAGCCCGTGACGGTGATCGTCTTGCCCTTCTTGACGGGCTCGGGGGTGGCGTTGGCCGTCAGCTTCGCGGCGCGCAGCACCTTGGTGGTGCCCAGGCCGCCCACCCACTTCGAACCACCGTCGCCGACGGCGAGGGCGCCGACGCTCCAGGAGCCCGCCTCGGAGTCGATCAGGCCCGTGTCCCCGCCCACGGTGAAGACCAGGGACGCCTTGCAGTTGAGGACGGTGCTGGAGGCGGCGGTGCAGGTGCCCGGATCGTCGGCGACGAACAGGTCGCTCGGCTTGGTCACCGAGGTGCCGCGGTAGATGGCCGGACCGGTGGCGAAGTCGCTCGGCTTCAGGGTCGACGGGTGGGTCACGGTGTAGGTGACCGCGAAGGACGCCTTGGCCGTACCGACGACCATGCTGCCGCCCTTGTTGACCTTCACGTTGGAGAAGGTGACGTTCGGCGCGCTGCCGGCGGCGTGTGCGGCCGGGACTGCGAGGGCGGAGAGGGCCAGGGCGCCGGAGACGGCGGCCACAGTGGCACGAATGCGCATGGATTCCCCAGGTGGAGAACGGTGGGCGCGAGGCCCAAGTGATCTAGGGAGTCTGTTGACTCGGGTGATCAGATCCACGGGGGGTGAACAAAGTTGTATGGGGAAGACACAATCCGGCCAGATTTTACTTTCTTTGCGACCGGATTGCGTCCCCATGGGAATCACTGATTCCGCATGGCCCGCCACGGCTCAGTCGAACCAGCGGTCCCGTGCCAGTTCCTCCGTGCGGGACGGGTCCTCCAGGAGGGCCGCCACCTCGAAGCGGCGGGGCCACTGGCCCGCCGCCCAGGCCAGGCCGGCCGCCACGCCCTCCAGGGTCGCGGCGTGCAGCACGCCGTCGCCGGTGAGGCGCCAGTCGATCTCCACGCCGTCGACCACCAGCTCCTCGTGCTCGACATACGTCCGCGGGGTGCGCGGACCGAGCAGGACGTGCACGGAGTCCGGGACGTCGTGCTCCGTGCCCTCCGAGTCGACCGACCCCGTCACCGACTCGCTCAGCCGCCGGACCTGGAACAGCTCGGCCAGCTCGGCGGCCCGGGACGGCCGCACCGGCAGGAGCGGGACACCCGAGGTGAACGGCAGCAGGTCCGGGGAGTCGACGACCACGGCGTCCGCCGCGTCCACGACCTCCACCCGGCCGTCGGTCACCGCCCGCACCTCGTCGGGAAGGGTGACCTGTTCGGGGTCGAGGTCGGCCAGCGCGCCGTACAGCGCGTGGAGCTGGGCGGCGGTGACGGGGCGGTCCGGGTCGGCCAGGCGGTCCAGCAGCTCCGCCGCACCGCCCGGTTCGTCCAGGAGCGCGGCGACCGACGTCCGTACGCCCAGCGCCCGCAGCACCTGCTCGTCCTCGAAGCCGGTCGCGTCGGCCTCCTCGTAGAGGCCGCGCAGCAGGGGGTCGCCGCCGGCCGCCAGCAGACCGGCGGGGCGGCGGCCGTCGAGCACCGGGTGCCCGCGCAGCCACCACGCGGTGTACGGCCGCACCACCTCGTGCGTGCCGTCGGGCAGCAGGATGCGGACCGGCTGGGTGAGGGCGTCGCGCAGCGGCGGCCGGGCGAGCAGGGCGAGGGCCTCGGGCCAGTGGTCCTCGTCGACGAGGTCGAGGTCGCGGACGGCGATCAGCTCGGTGGCGACCGGGGGGACCGGCGTGTCCGGGAAGCGGTCGAGGATGTCCTCGCACCAGACGTCCACGGCGTCGAGCAGGCCCGCGTCATCGGGTTCGGCGAAGTCGCCCTCCCGGGGCTCCAGTTCGTCCGGGTCCAGCACGACGTCGGTGGCGCGCACCAGCGCGAAGTTCGCGAGGACCCCGCAGGCGGCGAGCGGTCCCTCCCCCCACCTCTCGGCCACCTCGGCTTCCACCGCCGCCAGTTCGCCCTCTCTGATCACCCGCGCGAACGGGCTCCCGGGGAAGACCAGTTCACCGGCCGGGGCCAGCTCGCCGTCCTCGTCGGGGAGGGCCAGGGCGCCCAGCCAGGGTTCGTCACCGGGCTCCAGTCCGGCATCCCGGACCAGCGCGAGCACGGTGTCCGCCAACTCCTCGGCGTCCGGGGCGTCCTCCTCCCAGAGCGCGCCCCCCTCGTCGTCGAGCGAGGCGGCCACGGCGGCCCGCACCTGCGGGGTGGTGAGGACCGCGCGCGGGCTCGCCGGCAGGGCGCCGAGCTTCTCCAGGAGCGGGTGGGCGGCGTCCTGGTGGGCGACCTTGAGGCCGAGCCGGGCCAGCACCTCGGGGTCGATGGCGGCCGCGTCCGCGGTGGGGAGCAGGACCTGCCGGGGACCGATGGTGGTCCGCCCTCCCCCAGAGCCGAAAGCCTGGGAGGTACCCCCAGCCAGCGGCACCGGCAGGCCGGAGAGCCGGTCCGGATCGACGCCCGCGAGGCTGTCGTAGAGCCGCCACCACCAGTCCGGGTCCTTCTCCAGACCGGCCAGGCGGTCGACGGCGTCGGCGAGCGGGAGCCGGGCCACGGAGAGGGTGCGCAGCTCGACGCGGCGTTCCAGCCCCGCGGGCAGGAGCGTGGGCAGCACCTCGGCCAGGACCCGGACGGTCTGGGCGCCCGCCCCCTCCACGATCTCGGCGTCGCGCGGCCGCAGCGCCTCGGGAAGGTCGGAGTCGTCCGCCGGGTCGACGGCGGGCGGCAGGAACGCGGTGCGGGGCAGCCGCTCCAGGATCGCCTGGCGCAGCGCGCCGTCCAGCTCGCCCTTGCCGAGCGGACCGGGCACCAGGTGGATGATCCCCTCCCCCACCGGCCGCCAGTCCGCGAGGAGTTCGGCGTACGCGTCGGCCGCGCGCTGCACCAGGAAGTCGGTGAGCGGGCCGGGGGCCGCGTGCCGGCGGGTGGTGTCGAGCGGGAAGGAGGCGATGAGCAGCGCGGGCACGCCGAGCGGCTCGTCGCTGGGGGTCGGGGCGTGCAGGACGGCGGCGGTGCGCGGCCGGTCGGGGGCGCCCTGGCCGTCCGTGGGCACGGCCCAGGTCAGCGACCAGTGCGGCCGCAGCCGCTCCTCGACCGGCCGGTCGGCGAGCAGGTCGGGGGTGAGCGGGCCGTGCGCGGAGACGGTGCGCCAGCGGGTCGTGCCCGCTCGGGAGTCCTCCACGACGGTGAGCGCGCCGTCGGTGCGGCGGCGCAGGGTGCGCACGGTGTCGGCGGTCTCGATCACGGCCTCCTCCAGCCCGGGGAGGGCGAGGAGCAGGGCGTCGTCCACGGCGTCGAGGAGGCGCTCGGCGAGATGGGCGGCGGCGGTGTCCCTGAGCGGCAGGATCACGACCGTGTCGTACGGGTCCGGGGCGGTGCCCTCGGCGGCGAACGGGAGCCGGAGCAGGGGGACATGGCCGTCCCGCCGACGGATCTCGTCCCCCAGCCCCGGGCTGTGCCGGGCGGTCTCCTCGGCCAGCTCCCGGGCCTCGGCGAGGGACCAGCGGACCCCGCCGTGCCGACCCACCACCGCGGGCTCGTCGGTGACGGCCAGCACGGCGGCGAACCCGACGCCGAACCGTCCCACCGCCCCCTCACCGTCCCCCCGCTTCGCGGAGGCGCGCAGGGTGGAGAGGGACTCGACGCCGGCCGCGTCCAGCGGGGCACCAGTGTTGGCGGCGAACAGGACGCCGTCGCGGAGGGTGAGCCGGAGCCGCCCGGGGACGCCGGCACGGGCCGCCGCGTCGGCGGCGTTCTGCGCGAGCTCGACCACGAGCCGGTCCCGGTACCCGCCGAGGACCAGGTCCTCCTCGGCGTTGGCGTCCTCCCGGAACCGGGCGGGGCTGGTGGCCCAGGCGTCGAGGACACCGCGGCGCAGGCGGGCGGTACCGAAGGGGTCGGCGCCCTCGGCGGCGGGCCGCACGAACTTGCTCACGTTCACTCTCCTCGTCGGCGTGAGGAGAAGGTACCGCGCGCCGGGGGTCTGCCCACGCGCCCGCCCGCCTCGCCCGGCCGGGAAGCGACCACCGTACGCGGGCGACCCTCGCGGTACGGCCGCCGTTCAGGTCGCCGGTCAGGCCCTGGCCGGGGCCGTGCCGGGTGCCATGGGGCCCGGGTAGGGCCTTCTGGCGGCCCTCGGGGCGGCGGGCGGTGCGTGCCGGTGGGCGGCCGGCGTCCGTGCCCTGAGGCGTGAGGTGGTCACGGGCGCGGGCACGGTCACGAGCGCGGTCACGAGCGCGGTCACGGTCACGAGCGCGGTCACGGTCACCGGCAAGGGCACGGGCACTGGCGCGGGCGCGGGCGCCGGCACCCTACGAGTGGCCCAGTTCCGCCGTCTCCTCGTCCGAGACCGCCGGGACCGAGCCGGAGTCCGGGGACGGGCGCAGGGGGAAGGGGTCGACCCTGGTCTCGTCGATGACCGGTGGGGCCGGCTGGGGCGTCTTCGGCATGACCGCGGCCTCCGAGTGGCCGCCGCAGCCGTAGGAGAGGGAGACGACCCGGCCGTCGGCCGGCGAGAACTCGTTGGCGCAGACCCCGAAGGCCTGGCCGAGGGAGCCGCCGATGGGGGTGAGGAAGCCGCAGCTCACACAGGTCGCGGGGGCCGCCTGGGCCATGGGGGTCTTGGCGCCGAACGCCTCCTCCCAGCGGTCCGCGGCGATGTGCAGGCCGTAGCGGGACAGCACCCGGGCGCGGCGCATGCCGAGTTCCTCGGCGATCGAGGCGATCGTGCCGCGGGAGGGGACCGTCGGCAGGTGCGCGGGCGTGCCCGCGGTGACCTCGGCGTCCTCGGCCTCCGCCAGCTCCTCCATCTCCTCCGAGATCGGGGCGTTCGGCTCCGGCTCGTCCTCGCCGGTGTAGCCGGGCTCCAGGCGGAGATCCTCGGCCTCGGTGGGCAGCAGGTCGCCGGGGCCCATGTCACCGGGGCGGAGCCGCTCGCTCCACGGCACCCACTCGGGGGCGAGCAGGGCGTCGGGGCCGGGGAGCAGGACCACCTCGTCCAGGGTGACGACCTTGGCGCGGGAGGCGCGGGCCACCGTCACCGCCCAGCGCCAGCCGCGGTACCCCAGTTCCTTGCACTCGAAGAAGTGCGTGACCACGCGGTCGCCCTCGGCCACCACGCCGGCGTGCTCGCCGACCACCCCCGGGGCGGCGGCCTCCTCGGCGGCTCCACGGGCGAGGTCGACGGCCTCGGCGCACAGACGGTCAGGGGTGCGGCTTCGCGTTGTCGCTGCGCTCACAGGTATCGCTTCTCTCCTACGCCGTCTCACGAGTGCGGTTGCCTCCGGCGGTGGGGCGGACGGAGCGGACCTGGGGGCCGCATCGACGTCCGCGTCCGATCGCGCTCGGGCGCACCTATGCCATCCATTCTGCTTTATGGCTGAGATAGGCACGCTACCCCGTCGTCGGCGGTGGGGGACAGTCCGGCGTGCGCGGGGGGCGGGGTGGAGCCGACGGGGGCGGAGCGAGGGTCGGTTCCGTGGCCGGGGGGTGTGCTGTTCCGGGTGGTGGAGGTCGTGCGGCGGGTGCGGGTGAGTGGGGGCTGGTCGCGCAGTGCCCCGCGCCCCTGACGGGGCGCTGTCCAACCGTGTCTCGTGCACGGCCGTCGGTGAGGGTGACCTCCTCGGGACCCACGGCGCCCCCACGACTCGCTTGCTCACAAAGTGCACTAGGAACACCGCGCGCAGGGCACTATGAAGCACGTGGCAACCGCGAGGTCACCCCGACGTGCCGTAGGGGTCGGGAGCGGTGCGGGCCGGGTGCGCGGTGCCGTCCGCTCCGTCGGCCGTGCCCTGCACCTCCCGGTGACCGGCACCGCCCGCGGCATCCGCAAGGCCACCCACGCGCACGGCGCCGGCGAGTCCGGGCTCGGGAAACTGATCGAACTGCACGCGGTGAACGGCGCCGGCGACGTCATGATCACCGTCGCGCTCGCCTCGACCGTGTTCTTCTCCGTGCCCACCGACGAGGCCCGCGGCCGGGTCGCGCTGTACCTCGCCATCACCATGGCGCCCTTCACCGTCCTCGCCCCGGTCATCGGCCCCCTCCTCGACCGCCTCCCGCACGGCCGCCGGGCCGCGATGGCCGGTGCCATGCTCGCCAGGGCGCTGCTCGCGCTGATCATCTCGGGCGCGGTGGCCGGCGGCGGCCTGGAGCTGTATCCGGCCGCGCTCGGGGTGCTGGTCGCGTCGAAGGCGTACGGCGTGGTGCGCAGCGCCGTCGTGCCCAGACTCCTGCCGCCCCGGTTCTCGTTGGTGAAGGCCAACTCGCGGGTCACTCTCGCCGGCCTGCTCGCCACCGGCGTCGCCGCCCCGATCGGGGCCGCCCTGCACGCCGTCGGCGATCCCTGGCCGCTCTACGGCGCCTTCGTGATCTTCGTGGCGGGAACCTTCCTCTCCTTCTCCCTGCCGCCCAAGGTCGACTCGGCCAAGGGCGAGGACGTGGCGCTGCTCGCCGCCGACGAGGCGCATCTGCACGGGCCGTACCGCAAGGGCACCAAGCGGCCGGGGCTGCGCACGGTCGGGCCCGCGGTCACCCACGCCCTCGGCGCCAACGCCGCGCTGCGCTGCCTCACCGGCTTCCTGATCTTCTTCCTGGCGTTCCTGCTGCGCGAGCACCCGCTGACCGGCGAGAGCGCGGCGGTGTCGCTCGGGATCGTGGGCGTGTCGGCGGGCGTCGGCAACGCGCTCGGCACGGCGGTGGGCGCGTGGCTGCGCTCCCGGGCGCCGGAGATCATCATCGTGACGGTGGTGGCCGTGGTGCTGGGCACGGCGATCGTCGCGGCGCTGTTCTTCGGCGCCCTGCTGGTGGCGGTGCTGGCGGCCGTGGCCGGTTTCGGGCAGGCGCTGGCCAAGCTCTCCCTGGACGCGCTGATCCAGCGGGACGTGCCGGAGACGGTGCGCAGCTCGGCGTTCGCACGCTCGGAGACGCTGCTGCAGATGGCCTGGGTGTTCGGCGGCGCGGTGGGCATCGTGATGCCGCTGAACGGCACCCTGGGTCTGGTGGTGGCCGCCGCGATCGTGGCGGCCGGCTGGCTGGCCACCCTGCGCGGTCTGCTCAGCTCCGCCCGGCACGGCACCCACCCCCGACCGCGAGTGGCGTAACGAACCGGGCACGCCGTACCCCACGTGGGGAGACGGCCCGGAGCGCCCGATAGCCTTCGGCCATGACCACGCTGCACTCCCGCTCGCGACGCCGCCGCGTCGTCGCCGCCGCCGGCGCCGTTTCCGCCGGACTGCTCGTCCTGTCGGCCTGTGACAAGCCGACGCCGATCGCCACGATCACCGTCGGCACGTCCTCGGTCAACTCCGAGGCCACCTGCTACAACGACGGCAAGGCCCTGGACACGGCCTCCCTCACGAAGTGCCTGAAGGACACCGGGATCAAGTCCATCAAGGTGGACCCGGACGACACGGTCCGCTTCGGCGTCGACCCGAAGATCGCGGACAACGGCTGGACGATCCTGATGAACGGTCAGGCGCTCACCGAGTCCAGCAGCAAGACCTACCGCACCATCCCGGGCAGCGTGTTCTTCAACGCCCAGTACGGCGCCTCCGGCAACTCGACCCTGGTCTCCATCAAGGAGGGCGACAAGTCGGTGCTGGGCCTGTGGTCCTTCAAGCTCAAGAAGGACGCCTGACCACGTCCGCCGCGCGCGTCCTCGTCGCCACCGCGGTCCCGGCCGAACGGGACGCGGTGGTCCGGGCGTTCACGGACGGCACGACGGCGGAGGCACGGCTGCCGGGTACGGCCCCGCTGCTGCGCACCACCCGCGGGCTGGACCTCCTCGCCGCCGGGGTCGGACCGGCCCTGGCCGCCGCCGGCACCGCGACCGCCCTCACCGCGGCGGCCCTCACCGGCCGCCCCTACACGCTGGTCGTCTCCGCCGGGATCGCCGGCGGTTTCCAGCCGGAGGCCCCGGTCGGCTCCCTGGTCGTCGCCGACGAGATCACCGCGGCCGACCTGGGCGCCGAGACGGCCGACGGGTTCCTGCCGGTCACCGAACTGGGCTTCGGGACCGTCAGCCACCGTCCACCAAGTTCACTCGTACGAGTTACAGCTGAGGTCACCGGAGCTCGCCCCGGAGGAGTACTCACCGTCTCCACGGTGACCGGAACCGCCGCCCGCGCGGCCGAGCTGCGCACCCGCCACCCACACGCCCTCGCCGAGGCCATGGAGGGCTTCGGCGTCGCCGAGGCGGCCGCCGCGCACGGCGTGCCCGTGCTGGAACTGCGCGCGGTCTCCAACCCCGTCGGCCCCCGCGACCGCGCGGCCTGGCGCATCGGCGACGCCCTGACCGCCCTCACCGAGGCCTTCGGGAAGCTCGCGCCCGCCCTGGAGAGTTGGAACCCACATGACCACCGCTGACTCGTTGCGCATCGCGTACTCGCCCTGCCCGAACGACACCTTCGTCTTCGACGCCCTCGCCCACGGCCGGATCCCGGGCGCGCCCGCGCTCGACGTGACCTTCGCGGACATCGATCTCACCAACGGCATGGCCGAGCGCGGCGAGTCGGACGCGCTGAAGGTGTCGTACGCCGTGCTGCCCTACGTCCTCGACGAGTACGCGCTGCTGCCCTGCGGCGGCGCGCTGGGCCGGGGCTGCGGGCCGCTGGTGCTGACCCGGGAGGCGGGGGCGGACCTCAGCGGCGGTACGGTCGCCGTGCCGAGCGAGAAGTCGACGGCCTACCTGCTGTTCCGTCTCTGGGCGGCGGACACCCTGCCGGGCGGGGTGGGCGAGATCGTGGTCATGCCCTTCCACGAGATCATGCCGGCCGTGCGGGACGGGAAGGTCGACGCGGGGCTCGTGATCCACGAGGCGCGCTTCACGTACCAGAACTACGGCCTGCACAAGCTCGCCGACATGGGCGAGCACTGGGAGCACACGACGGGCCTGCCGATCCCGCTGGGCGCGATCATCGCCAAGCGGTCACTGGGCGCCGAGACGCTCACCCGCCTCGCCGACGCGATCCGCACGTCCGTCCACGCGGCCTGGGACGATCCCGAGGTCTCCCGGCCGTATGTGATGGCGCACGCCCAGGAGATGGACCCGGCCGTCGCCGACCAGCACATCGGGCTCTACGTCAACGAGTTCACCGCGGAACTCGGCGAGGACGGTTACGCGGCGGTCCGCGGACTGCTCACCCGCGCGGCGGCCGAGGGACTCGTCCCGCCCCTCGGCCCGCACGCACTCGATTTCCCGTGAAAAACCCGCGGGACTTACCCGCCGCGAAGACGCATATGCCTCTTGGGCGGCTAGACGTCCAGCTGGTCCGCGACCGCGCGCAGCAGCCCGGCGATCTTCGCGCCGGCGGCCTTGTCGGGGTAACGGCCGCGTTCCAGCATCGGCGTGATGTTCTCGAGCAGGGTCGTCAGGTCCTGCACGATCGAGGCCAGCTCGTCCGGCTTCTTGCGCTGGGCGGCGGCGACCGACGGGGTGGGATCGAGCAGGACCACGGACAGCGCCTGGTCACCGCGTTGACCGGCGACGACGCCGAACTCCACGCGCTGGCCCGGCTTGAGTGCGTCGACCCCGTCGGGGAGAACCGAGGAATGGACGAAGACGTCACCGCCGTCGTCGCGGGAGAGAAAGCCGAAGCCCTTCTCACTGTTGAACCACTTGACCTTGCCGGTAGGCACGTCTGTCCTCGTCCTCGTATCTCGTCGGAAACTGCTCGGAAAACTTCTGAATGCAACAGCTCTGGAACGGCTCTTGACAGCACTCGGGCGGGTCGACCATGACCCGCCGGTACCAAGGCTAATGGTCTTCGGGCGCGTGACAAGACGTCGCCCGGTTGTTCCTTCGGGCAGGGAACTACCCTGGTCGAGTGCGTGACAAAACCCAAGCGAATTCCGCCGGGCCCGGTGACCGACTGGTCCGCGCCGGTGCCGTGGTCTTCTTCATCGGTGCGGTGGCCACACTCGTCACCGTGATACCGCTGTTCCTCGGTGCGAAGCCTTTTCCGACGTACATGTACCTGCTGAGCATGCTCATGGGCGTCGGCTTCCTGGTCGCGGCCGCCGGGGTGCTCCAGTCGGTCGCGGCCGGCCGACGTCAGGCGCGGGAGGCGTCCTCCCGGTAACCGCCCTCGCGGTAACCGCCCTCGCGGTAGGTGCCCTCGCGGTAGGCGGTCAGCCAGGCGGGCAGTTCGGTGAGGTCGGCGAGCACCACGTCGGCGCCGGCCGCGCGCAGTTCCTCGGCGGAGCAGGGGCCGGTGGCCACCGCGACCGACAGGGCGCCCGCCCTGCGCGCCCCGCGGACGTCTCCGACGTGGTCGCCGACGTACGCGTCCGCGGCGTGCTCGCGCAGCGCCACCGCCTTCTGCTCGGCCCACAGGTCGCCGACGACGGCGTCCGGGGCCATGCCGAGGTGGCTGAGGTGCAGCAGCGCGTTGGGCTCGTACTTCGCGGTGACCACCACGCTCTTCCCGCCGGCGCCCCGCACGGCCGCGATCGCCTCCCGCGCGCCCGGCATGGCGGGCGTCGCCGCGATGGCTATCTCCGGATACATCGCCCGGTACAGATCACTCACCTCCGCGATCCGCTCCGCCGGGAACCAGTGCACCAGCTCCTCGGCGAGCGGCGGCCCCAGCCGGGTGACCGCCAGATCGGCATCGATGTACGTCCCGGTCCGCTCGGCGAGCGCCAGGTAGGTGGCGTGGATGCCGGGCCGGGAGTCGATGAGCGTCATGTCGAGGTCGAAGCCGACGGTGAGGGGGCGAGGAGTCATGTGGGCCATTGTGCAGGGTGGGGGTCGGCCGACGGGGTCGTGCGGGTGGGTGGGGGCTGGGGTAGGAGTGGGACGCTTACCGGCGCTTACAGGTTGCCGCCCGCGGCTGATGAGGGGCGGCGGTGGCTGGAAAGAAGCGGCGGCCGCAGCGCCCCGTCAGGGGCGCGGGGAACTGCGCGGCCAGCCCCCACCGGCCCGCAGCCGCCCGGCGACCGACCGCCCCAGCGGCACGACGGCCCGCGGCTGAACGAGACACGGCTGGGCAGCACGCCCGCAGCTGCAGAGGAACGTCGGCCGCAGCGCCCCGTCAGGGGCGCGGGGAACTGCGCGGCCAGCCCCCACCGGCCCGCAGCCGCCCGGCGACCGGTCGGCCCACCCCCGGCCGCCGTCCCCTACCGCTGTCTCTGGGAGCGCCACACCACGAAAACGGCCGAGGCCAGCGCAGCGCCCCGTACCACCCACGGCCACGTCTCCCCCACCGCACCGCTCATCTGCCCCTGGGCGATCGGGGCGCCCCACCGCCCCGCGCTGCGCCCCCACAGCCACACCAGCCCGGCCGCCACGGACAGCCCCGGTACCCACATCACCGCCAGCTTCGTCTCCGTAGGGGTGAGCCGGCGGGAGCCGTAGGCGATGGCCCAGCCGAGGACGAGCGCGAACCAGTTGCCGAGCAGCGCGCCCACCACGAGCGAGGCGGCGGCGAGCAGGAGCAGCGGGTTGCTCCAGCCGGTGGCCGGGCGGGGCACGACGCGGATCCGGCGCCGTGCGGACGGCGCTGCCTCCGCCACCACGGGGACCTCCACCGGCTTCGCCGGCTCCGCCGGCTCGGCGTCCGGCTCCGCCTTCCGCAGCCGCGGCCTGCTGAGCAGCTCGGGAATCTCCACCCCGCCGACGAACCCCGGCACGCTGTCCCCGTCCACGTCCCCGAACGGGCTGCTGTCCACCCGCCACCAGTCGGGCGGCGCCGCCGGACCGTCCGGCTCCGCGGGCCGGGGGCGCGGCACGACCCGCCGCAGTTCGTCGGCCGGCGCCGCGGACGGGGCTGGCCCGGCGTCCCGTTGGACGGGGACCGCGTCCGACGGCGGTCGCGGCGCCCCCGCCGCCCCCGTACCGCCCGCCGCCTCGACGACCTCGTCGGGCGTGCCCAGCCGGTCCAGGATGCGCCGTACCGCGGCGGGGCTGTCGACCGTCGCCTTCGCCCGCTGCCGGTCGATGTCGTTGCGCAGCCCGGAGACCAGCCGCATCCGCTCGGCCGACGACAACTGGCGCTGGTGCGCGATGTCCCCGACGCGGCTCAGATACTCGTAGACGACCTGATCGCTCTCGATACCCACGAAGTCCCCTCCGGGGCCGGTACGTTCCCTTGGATTACCCCGCCGCAACGACGGTAGCGCAGGCCACGGCTCATGTCGGCCTGCACACCAGCGGGTAGCGGGTCTCGGAACAGGGGCGGTTGCCGTACTCGCGCAGGATGTCCTTGCCGCCCTGGTCGGTGAGGTAGCGCAGGAAGGCGGCGGCGATGGAACCGGCGGGCGGTTCGCCGTACGTGTAGGCGTACTCGGTCTGCCAGTACGGATACGTGCCCTGTTCGACGCCTTCGAGGGTGGGCGGCATGCCGCCGACGTCCAGTTTGACGAGGTTGCCGGACGGCACGCTGCTGACCTCGCTGTAGCCGAGGGCGCCGGAGTCCGCGCTCACGGCGTCCAGGAGGGTGTCGGTGGTGGTGACCTCGCAGACGCCGTACTTGTCCGGCGTGAGGGCCGCGCAGTCGTTGACGTCGGCCTCCGCTACCGGCCTGCCCGCGAGGACCCGCTGTTCGAGGGCGTTGCGGGTGCCGGAGCCGCGGTGGCGGTTGACCAGGTGGACGGGCACGTCGCGGCCGCCGACCTGGGACCAGTTCCTGACCTTGCCGGCGTAGATGTCGCGGATCTGCTGGAGGGAGAGGTTGTGGACGTCGGCGTCCTCGTTCACGACGAGGGTGAACAGGGAGTAGACCACCGGCCGGGGCAGCAGCTGGGTGTGGTTGCCCTGGGCCGGGCCGTCGGTGAAGGTGATGTGGTCGCCGAGTCCCTGGTCGCCCTTGATCCCGGCGGTCCTGCCGGCCTGCTGGAGCGTGGTGAGCCCGTCGGTGCTGCTCTGGAAGGTGCCGTCGTCGACGGGGATGTCCGCCCCCTTGGCCGCGCACAGCTTCGTGTACTGCTTGGCCGCCGCCGTCACCGCGGGCGCGAACGCGGTCGAGCCCGACAGGTGCAGGGTGCCGCCGACGCAGTCCAGCGGGGCGGGTTTGGCGGGGAAGAAGAGGGTGAGGCTCGCCTGGACGAGGACCGCCGCCGCCAGCAGGGCGAGGCCGCCCACGGCCGGCCGGGAGGCGAAGGTGTGGCTCTCGGTGTGGGCCAGCTTGAGCCGGGCCAGCCAGCGGACCCAGGCGAAGGAGTGGTCCATGCCGCCGGTCACCGCGGCCTGGAACTCCGGCGGCGGGAAGGGCGCGTGTTCGCTGCCGCCGCGCCGCTCCAGCACCGCCAGGATCTTGTAGTGGGCGCCGGGGTTCAGCGTCACCTTGGGCAGCCGGATGACGCCGACGCCGTCCTCCCAGTCCTTTCCGAAGCCCTCGGTCTCCTGGGTCCGGCCGTCCCGGGTGGTGACGAAGAAGTGGCGGAGGGTGGGCTGGCTGAGTTCGGTCACGGCCATGCCGACGACCCGGCGGTCCCGGAACAGCACCCGGATCCCGGTCCTGTCGTCGGGCGGGGTCAGGTAGTCGCCCGGGACGATCTCCCGCCAGCCGGCGTTCTCGATCCGCACCAGCACGAACGATGGCTCCACCAGCTCGTGGCCGTCGTCCCGCATCCGCGCCAGCACGTCGGCGCTGGGCGCGTGGGCGGTGTCCGTGGCCAGGGTGTCCATCTGCAGGCGGTAGCCGAGCCGCTTGCGGCGGATGACGACGAACTCCCAGAAGAACGCCAGCACCGGGATCACGACACTGAAGATCGCGACGACGTTGTTGAAATTGAGTTCGACGCCGAGCGTTCTCACGACCGCATCCCCCGAATCGCCTTTTCGCCTCGCGCAGTTGACATCGCGCGAGGGTCAGGGAGCCCAGGGTGACGACCGGGTGCCGAGGGTTGCCAGAGGTGGCGCGATCCTCCCGCTGGAATTCATCCGCCGGCCATCTGCGCAACGTGCTGTTCGCCCGGTGGCCGCCTCTCGCACAGGAACGGTCGCGGACGGGCGATCCCGGTGTCCGGGCCGCACCCGCTACCGTGGGTCGGATGAGCAACCCGGCCACCCCGCCGCGTTCCCTCGCGGAGGCGCTTCGGGCCAGGGACGACGCCTCCCTGGCCGTACTGCTGCGTGCCCGCCCCGACCTCATCACCCCGGTCCCCACCGACCTGACCCAGCTCGCCACCCGGGCCGGCACCCGGGCCTCGGTGCTGCGTGCCCTGGAGCGCCTGGACCGCTTCGCCCTGCAGACCGCGGAGGCGCTGGCGGTGGCCGGCGACCCGGCGTCGTACCAGGAGGTGCTGGGTCTGCTGGCCGGTGACGGCGGGGACCCGGTCGTCGCCGGCCAGCTGCCGCGGGCCGTCGCCGCGCTCCGGGACCAGGCGCTGGTGTGGGGCGACGACGACCGGCTGCGGCTGGTGCGGACCGCCCGCGAGGTGCTCGCCCCGTCCCCGCAGCACCCGTCACCGACCGGTCTGGGCCCGACGGTGCGGGAGGCCACGGCGGGGATGTCGCCGGGCCGGATCCAGGAGATCGTCGCCACCGCCGGGCTGCCCTCCACGCACGACTCGGTCTCCGCGGTGGACGCGCTCACCAAGCTGTTCGGCCACCGCAAGAAGATGGCGAAACTGCTCGCCGCCGCGCCCGCCGAGTCCCGCGAGGTCCTCTCCCGGCTGGTCTGGGGTCCGCCGTACGGCCAGATCACCCCCGAACCGGCCGCCCACCTGCGCTGGCTCCTGGACCGCGGCCTGCTGCTGCCGACCGCTCCCGGCACCGTGGTGCTGCCCCGCGAGGTCGCCCTGCACCTGCGCGAGGGCCGCGCCCACCGCGAACCGGAGCCCGTGCCACCGGCCGTCGAGCCGGCCGCCGCCCACCGTCCACAGGTTGTGGACGCGACCGCGGCCGGGCAGGCGTACACCGCCCTGGCGACCGTCGAGGAGCTGCTGAAGGACTGGGACGAGGGCGGCCCGGCCGTGCTGCGGGCCGGTGGTCTGAGCGTCCGCGACCTCAAGCGGACGGCCGTCGCCCTCGACGTGCCCGAGCCGGTCGCCGCCTTCTGGGTCGAGCTGGCGTACGCGGCCGGACTGCTCGCCTCCGACGGCGAGGCCGACGAACGCTACGCGGCCACCCCCGCCTACGACGAGTGGCTGGACCGCCCGCCCGCCGAGCGCTGGGCCCAGCTGGCGGAGGCCTGGCTGACGGCGACCCGCACCGCCGGCCTGGTCGGCGGCCGGGACACCAAGGACCGCGCCCTGTCGGCGCTCGGCCCCGGTCTCGACCGCTCCGCCGCGCCCGAGGTACGGCACCGGGTGCTGACCCTGCTCGCCGGGCTGCCGGAGGGCGCCGCCCCGGCCGCCGACTCGGTGCTGGCCCGGCTGCGCTGGGAACGCCCGCTGCGCGGCCCCCAGCAGCAGGGCGAGGACCTGCGCGGCAGGCTGGCCCGCTGGACCCTGTCGGAGGCGGAGCTGCTGGGTGTGACGGGACGCGGGGCGCTGTCGGCCCACGGCCGCGCGCTCCTCGGCGCACCGCCCGCGCCCGCGACCACCGCGTCGGCCTCGGCCACAGGTTCGGCTTCAGCCCCGGCCTCGGCTTCGGCCGAAGCTTCCGGTCCCGGCGACAAACTCCCCGTGCACCACCATCACGTCCCCGCCCTGCCCACCCCCGCGCCGCTCACGCCGCCCGAGCAGGCGGTCGCCGCCGCGGCCGCGGCCCGGCTGCTCGCCCCGCTCCTGCCCGAGCCGCTCGACCACGTGCTGCTCCAGGCCGACCTGACCGCGGTCGCCCCGGGCCCGCTGCGCCGCCCGCTCGCCGACGCGCTGGGCGTCCTCGCCGACGTCGAGTCCAAGGGGGGCGCCACGGTCTACCGGTTCACGCCCGGCTCCGTCCGCCGCGCTCTGGACGCCGGCCAGACCGCCGCCGACCTGCACGCCTTCCTCGCCACGCACTCCCGCACACCGGTTCCGCAGCCGCTCACGTACCTGATCGACGACGTGGCCCGCAGACATGGCCACCTGCGGGTGGGCGCGGCCTCGGCCTACGTCCGCTGCGACGACGACACCGTGCTGAACGAGATCATGGCCGACAAGCGGGCGTCCGGGCTGCGCCTGCGCCGGCTGGCCCCGACGGTGCTCGCCACCCAGGCCGACCCGGCCACTCTGCTGGAGGGCCTGCGCGCGATGGGCTTCGCGCCCGCCGCCGAGTCCGCCGAGGGCGACGTCCTGGTCACCCGCGCCCACGCCCACCGCTCGCCGCCGCGCACGGCACCCGAGCCGGTCCCGGACGGTCCGCCGCCACCGGACGCCACCCTCCTCGCGGCGGCGATCCGCGCGATCCGGGCCGGGGACCTAGCCGCCACCACCCCGCGCAAGTCCACCGGCGCCGTCGTCCAGGGCGGCGAGCTGCCCCGCACCACCCCGGCCGAGACGCTCGCCACCATGCAGGCCGCCGTCCTCACCGGGGACACCGTCTGGATCGGCTACGTCAACGCCGAGGGCACGGCCAGCCAGCGTGTCATCGCCCCCATCCGCGTCGAGGGCGGCTTCGTCACGGCCTACGACCACACGGCCGACGAGGTACGCACCTATCCGCTGCACCGGGTGACGGGCGTGGCCGAGCTCGCGGAGGACTGAGGCCGCCGGAGACACCGCGCCGTCCTTCGTCCACGGCGGCGTCGTGGCTGATCGCGCAGTTCCCCGCGCCCCTGTGGGGCGCGCCGTGCAGCGGGCCCAGGAGGAGCGGGCGCGGCGCCGTCGTGGTTGCGCGCGCAGTTCCCCGCGCCCCTGCGGGGCGCGCCGTGCACCGAACCCAGGAGAAGCGGGCGCGGCGCCGTCGTGGTTGCGCGCGCAGTTCCCCGCGCCCCTTTGGGCGTGTTGTGCGTGGGCTAGCAGTCCTGTGTCGGGGCGTCCGGGGGGAGGCCGAAGTGGGTGCGGGCCTCGGTTCGCAGGCTGGTGGAGGCCATCCCGCGGTCGAGGCGGGACGCGGCGTAGTGGCTGAAGTGGTGGTCCTCCCACTCGGCGCTGTCGTCCGCCGGCGGCCGTTCCTCGGAGACGACGCGGTAGCCGCCGTCGGCCGGGTCCCTCTCCAGCCGCACGACCTCCGGTGTCTCCGCCCCGCCGCACAGCACCAGGGCGCCCGCGCGCTCGCCGTACTCCTCGCACAGGGTGTCGACGCCGGCCAGGACCCGGCCCCCGCTCTCCTGGAGATCCAGCGCCTCCGCCCGGCAGAACCACCGCGACCTCAGGGCGGGCTCGCTCTCCCCGGCCCCCGTCCCGGCGGACCGCGTCACCAGCCGTGCCTCGATCGCGGGACGCACCTGCGCCCACAGCCCGGCGTCCACCGCGCTGGACCCGCGCGCCCAGACCCCGGCCGCCACCAGCACCACCACGGCCCCCGCGCCGGGTCCCCAGATGCGTACGGACGTCACCCGAACCTCCCCACCGAGCCGCGCTCATCCGCGGCTCCCTCGGACATGACACCCGAAACGGACCCAAGGTTGCACCGGACGATCGGCTGCTCCCGGAAACCGGGCACCAGCAGTCCGCCTTCGGTGCAACGGCGACGGTGATCGCTCGCGCATGAGGCACACTGGAACTTTGGCCCGTGACGATGGCCGCCATGGCGATGGCCGCACGAGCCGAAGGGAAAGGGTGCCGCGCGTGAATGGTCCGCTGATCGTCCAGTCCGACAAGACGCTGCTCCTGGAAGTCGACCACGAGCGGGCCGACGACTGCCGTCGGGCGATCGCGCCCTTCGCCGAGCTGGAGCGGGCGCCGGAGCACATCCACACCTACCGCGTGACCCCGCTGGGCCTGTGGAACGCGCGGGCGGCCGGGCACGACGCCGAGCAGGTGGTGGACGCGCTGGTCGAGTACAGCCGCTATCCGGTGCCGCACGCGCTGCTGGTCGACATCGCCGAGACGATGGACCGGTACGGCCGGCTGACGCTCAGCAAGCACCCGGCGCACGGGCTGGTGCTCACCACCACCGACCGGCCGGTCCTGGAGGAGATCCTGCGCTCCAAGCGGATCACCCCGCTGGTCGGCGCCCGGATCGACCCCGACACCGTCGCCGTGCACCCCTCCGAGCGCGGGCAGATCAAGCAGACCCTGCTGAAGCTGGGCTGGCCCGCCGAGGACCTCGCCGGCTACGTGGACGGGGAGGCCCACCCGATCGAGCTGGCCGAGGACGGCTGGGCCCTGCGGCCGTACCAGAAGCAGGCCGTGGAGAACTTCTGGCACGGCGGGAGCGGCGTCGTCGTCCTGCCCTGCGGGGCCGGGAAGACCCTGGTCGGTGCCGGGTCCATGGCGCAGGCCAAGTCGACCACCCTGATCCTGGTGACCAACACCGTCTCGGCCCGGCAGTGGAAGCACGAGCTGGTGAAGCGGACGAGCCTGACCGAGGACGAGATCGGGGAGTACAGCGGGACGCGGAAGGAGATCCGGCCCGTCACGATCGCCACGTACCAGGTGCTCACGACCAGGCGGAAGGGCGTCTACCCGCACCTGGAGCTCTTCGACTCCCGCGACTGGGGCCTGATCGTCTACGACGAGGTCCATCTGCTGCCGGCTCCTGTCTTCAAGTTCACCGCCGACCTTCAGGCGCGCCGGCGGCTGGGGCTGACGGCCACCCTCGTGCGCGAGGACGGCCGGGAATCGGACGTGTTCTCCCTGATCGGGCCCAAGCGCTTCGACGCCCCCTGGAAGGAGATCGAGGCGCAGGGCTACATCGCACCGGCCGACTGCGTGGAGGTGCGGGTCAACCTGACGGACTCCGAGCGGCTGGCCTACGCCACCGCCGAGACCGAGGAGAAGTACCGCTTCTGTGCGACCACCGCGACCAAGCGGAAGGTCACGGAGGCGCTCGTGAAGCGGTTCGCGGGCCAGCAGATCCTCGTCATCGGCCAGTACATCGACCAGCTGGACGAGCTGGGCGAGCACCTGAACGCCCCCGTCATCAAGGGCGAGACGTCCAACGCCCAGCGCGAGAAGCTCTTCGACGCCTTCCGGGAGGGCGAGATCAGCGTGCTGGTCGTCTCGAAGGTCGCCAACTTCTCCATCGACCTGCCGGAGGCGACGGTCGCCATCCAGGTGTCGGGCACCTTCGGGTCGAGGCAGGAGGAGGCCCAGCGGCTGGGCCGCGTGCTGCGCCCCAAGGCCGACGGCCACCAGGCCCACTTCTACTCGGTCGTCGCCCGCGACACCATCGACCAGGACTTCGCCGCCCACCGCCAGCGCTTCCTGGCGGAGCAGGGGTACGCCTACCGGATCATGGACGCGGACGAGCTGCTCGCGGAGAGCTGAGACCCGTCCGGCAAGCCGGAGGCGGTGCCGAGCCCGTCCGGCGGGGTGGTGCCAGACCGGTGCGGCGGGGCGGTGCCCGGCCTTCGGAGGGCGAGCGCGGCCCCCGCCAGCAGCGCCAGCCCCAGCAGGGGGTACGGCGACGCGAGCGGCTGCAGCCACCACGGCAGGCGCAGGTCGCGGTCGCCCTCGTGGGGCAGCAGCCACATCGTGCGCGCCGTGAAGACCAGTGCCGCCGTGGCCGCGAGGAGCCTGCGGCCCTGCGCCGACAGGACCGCCAGCAGCGGGACGCACCACACCCAGTGGTGTGACCAGCTGATCGGGCTGACCAGCAGGGCGGTGAACGCGGTGAGCAGGATGCCCCAGCGGTCGCCGTGCGCGGCGCGGCCGCGTGCCGCCAGCCACAGGCCGGTCACCGCCACCGCGGCCGCCGGGAGGGTCCAGGCCGGGCCGGGTGCCTCGCTGCCCGTCGCTCGCGCGACCAGGCCCTGGAGCGACTGGTTGTCGACGATCCACGCCTTGCCGACCCGGCCGGTCTCGAACAGGCGCCGGGTCCAGAAGTCCAGGCTGGCCGAGGGGAGGAGAAGCGCGCCGAGCAGGGCGGTGCCCGCGAAGGACGCCGTCGCGGTGGCTGCCTCCTTTCTGCGTGCGGTGAGGAACAGGTAGGCGATGAAGATCGCCGGGGTGAGTTTGACGCCCGCCGCGATGCCGAGCGCCAGGCCCTTGGCGCGGGCGCCGGACGGGCGGGTCAGGTCCCACAGGACCAGGCCGGTGATCGCGAGGTTGACCTGGCCGAAGAGCAGCGTCTGGAAGACCGGCTCCAGCCAGAGGGCGAGCCCGGTGGCCGCGCACAGCAGCGGAAGGGGTGCCGGGCGGCCGGCCAGGCGGGCGGAGAGGGCGACGAGCCAGGCGAGCAGGAGCGCGTTGCCCGCGAGGAAGGCCGCCTTCAGGGCCGGGACGGGGATCCAGGTCGTCGGCACGAACAGGACCGCCGCGAAGGGCGGATACGTCGCCGGCAGCCGCCACTCGGTGACCGTGAAGCCGTACAGATCACCGCCGTGGACCACGGCCTCGCCCTCGGCCCGGTAGACCAGCAGATCGGCCATCGGGGCGCGCAGCAGGACACAGAGGGCGGCGAAGGTGCAGAGGGAGACGGTCAGCAGGGAGAAGGACAGGAGGGGCAGGAGGGGGAAGGGGAGGAGGGATGCGGAGGGGGAAGCAGGGCAGGCAGAGGGTGACGTCACCGTCCGGTTCGGCACGGGGGTGACCCTATGCCGTCACTTGCGGCGTATGCCCGCTTCCTCGCCGTACTCGCCCAGGATCGCGACGCTGATCGCGGCGCCGACGAAGACCTTGACGGCGCGCAGGGCGTCGCCCAGGCGGTGGTGGGGGTGGGGGACTCCGTCGAGGGCGGTGGCGCCCGGGGGACGGCTGGGAGCTGGGTGGATGGTTGCTGCGCTCATGCCTCAATGGTGGAACTTCGGGCATAAGCACGGCATCGGTCCACGGGTCCAATTTCCGGCATCCTTCGGTCCACCCTTCGGCGGACCCCGTCCCCCACCTCCGCCCCACCCTCCGGGTGACGCTCCCCCTAAGGGATGACGGGGGAAAATCCATTTGGTCCCCTGCCCCCGCCTCACTAGAATCGCCGCTCTTGCCCGCCTCCGCCTTCCGGAGTGCCGTCGGCCGGACGGAAACCGGTCGGCTGATCGCCACCTGTGCGCCATCCCCACCTGAGCGCCATCGACTCGCAGGCCCTTCGGAGGCACCCCCTTGTCCACGCCCGCCCACGACCCGCTAGCGGACCCCCTCTCCCGCGAACGCTCCCACCTCGCCGAGTCCCGCGCCGCCCTGCGCGCCATGCGCGAGGACGTCGAGTCGCTGGACATCAGCAACGTCACCGCGAACTGGGTGAACGCCGAGGTCCTGGCCCGCCAGATCGACGAGCGCATCAAGGCGCTGGCCGACCTCAGCGACACCCCGCTGTTCTTCGGCCGCCTCGACTACCTGCACGCCCCGGGCGCCGACCAGGCCGAGGGCGCCTACGGCGAGCGCCCGCGGCCGGAGGACGCTTATCAGACACTGCACATCGGGCGCCGGCACGTGCACGACCAGGACGGCGACCCGATGGTCATCGACTGGCGGGCGCCGGTCTCGCAGCCGTTCTACCGGGCGTCCAAGAAGGACCCGATGGACATCGCGCTGCGCCGCCGCTTCGGGTACACCCGAGGCGACATCACGGCGTACGAGGACGAGCACCTGTCCGACCCGGCGGAGGCCGCCCGCACCAGCAAGCTGCTCCAGCAGGAGATCGAGCGCCCGCGCGTCGGCCCGATGCGGGACATCGTGGCGACCATCCAGCCCGAGCAGGACGAGATCGTGCGCAGCGGGCTCGGCGGGACGGTGTGCGTGCAGGGCGGCCCCGGCACCGGGAAGACGGCCGTCGGCCTGCACCGGGTCGCCTACCTCCTCTACGCCCACCGGGAGCGGCTGGCCCGCACCGGCACCCTGGTCATCGGGCCGAACCGCTCCTTCCTGCACTACATCGAGCAGGTGCTGCCCGCGCTGGGCGAGCTGACCGTGCAGCAGGCGACGATGGACGACCTGGTGGCCCACGTCGAGGTGACGGGGACCGACGACGCGCGCGCCGCGATCGTCAAGGGCGACGCCCGGATGGCGGAGGTGCTGCGCCGGGCCGTGTACGCGCATGTCACGCTGCCCACCGAACCGGTCGTGGTGGTGCGGGGCTCCCGCCGCTGGCGCGTCCCGGCGTACGAACTGGAGGACATCGTCCGGGAGTTGCTGGACCGGGGCATCCGGTACGGCGCGGCGCGCGAGGCCCTGCCGCAGCGCATCGCGCACGCCGTGCTGGTCCAGATGGAGCGGTCGGGGGAGGCGCCCGACGACCGCGTCCAGGACTCGGTGGCCCGCAACGCGGCGGTGAAGGCGGCCGTCAAGCGGATCTGGCCGCCGGTGGACCCGGCGAAACTCGTCCTGCGCCTGCTCACGGACGCGGACTACCTCGCGGAGCACGCCGACGGGATCCTCGACGAGGACGAGCAGAAGACGATCGTCTGGGCGAAGCCGGTGCGCGGCGTCAAGGCGGCGCGGTGGTCGGCCGCGGACGCGGTGCTGATCGACGAGGCGACGGATCTGGTCGAGCGGACGCACTCGCTCGGCCATGTCGTGCTCGACGAGGCGCAGGACCTCTCCCCCATGCAGTACCGCGCGGTCGGCCGCCGGTGCACCACCGGCTCGGCCACCGTCCTGGGCGACCTGGCGCAGGGCACCACGCCCTGGGCGACGCGGAGCTGGGCCGAGGCCCTGGCGCACCTCGGCAAGTCGGACGGCGTGATCGAGGAGCTGACGGCCGGTTTCCGCGTGCCGACCGACGTCATCACGTACGCCTCCCGGCTGCTCCCGCACATCGCCCCCGGCCTCACCCCGGTCGCCTCGGTCCGGGAGAACCCCGGTTTCTTCGCCGTGCGTCCCGTCGCGGACACCGCCGCAGTGGTCGCGGCGTGCGAGGAGCTGCTCCGCAACGAGGGTTCGACGGGCCTGATCGCGGCGGACGCGCGCGTGCCGGAGCTGGCGGACGCGCTGGCGGCGGCGGGCATCGGCCACCTGGCCCCCGGCGAGGAGACCACCGCCGGGACTCGCCTCACCCTGGTCCCGGCCTCGCTGGCCAAGGGCCTGGAGTACGACTACGTGGTCCTCGACGAACCGCAGGCGGTGGTGGACGGCGAGCCGGACGAGCGGACCGGGCTGCGCCGCTTGTACGTGGCGCTGACCCGCGCGGTGTCCGGCCTGATCGTGACCCACACGGCACCACTGCCACCGCAGCTGGCCTGAGCGGCACGGGGCGGGCCTGAGCGGCAGGGGCGGGGGCTCCGACGGGCCCCCGGCCACCTGGTGGCCGCCGCAGGGCGCGGGTCGCACCGGGCCTCGCACCCGCGCGGCGGAGCCGCACGCCGATCCGGCCCACATAACGGCGCGGTCCCGCACGAGTAGGGCCGGCCCCGCACGAGTAGGGCCCCACGCCGGTGCGCCCTACGTGAGTACGGCCCCCGGTCCCTGCGGTCCGGCGCCCCGGGGCCGAAGCGCTCACCCCCGGTCGAGGACCTGGCGCCACTGCCGTACCGCCGCCGTCGACACCGGCCCGGTCCAGCCCTCCGGGCGGGCCGCGCCGCCGATGTGGAACGCGTCGATCCCCGCGGACACCAGCTCGGGCACATGGTCGAGCCGGAGCCCGCCGCCCACCAGGAGCGTCTGCTCGTACCCCGGCTCACCGCCCCGGCGCGCCTCCGCCAGCAGCGTGGGGAGCCCCTCGTCCACGCCCTCCGCGGCGCCCGCCGTGAGGTACGTGTCCAGGCCCGGCAGGTCGGCGAGTTCCTTGCGCAGGGCGTCCCGGTCGGCGGCCCGGTCGATGGCCCGGTGGAAGGTCCACCGGCAGCCCGCCAGCGCCTCCACCACCCGCTCCACCGCGCGCAGGTCCACCCCGCCCGCCGGGTCCAGGAACCCGAGCACGAACTGGTCGGCCCCGGCCGCCCGCAGCTCCCCGGCCACCCCCGCCAGGCGGTCCGCGTCGCCCGCCGCGAACCCGTCCGCCAGCCGCAGCATCACCCGCAGGTCGAGGTCGACGGCGGATCGGATCGCGGTGAAGGTCCGCGGCGGCGGGGTCAGCCCGTCGGCCGCCATGTCGGTGACCAGTTCGAGGCGGTCCGCGCCTCCGGCCTGGGCGGCGACCGCGTCCTCGGCGTCGAGGGCGATCACCTCCAGGACTGCCGGCGTGCTCATAGGGCCCCTTCCGTGGTGTTCCCCGGGTGCTCCGCGCACCTCTCGCGAGAGGTCTAGTCCGGAGGTCTAGTCCAATCCAGAGTACGCGGGGCACGGCGGCGTCCGCGAGACCACCCCGTCCCCACCGACGTCATCCAGCCGCACGGCCGCTCCCCCGGCGGCCGAGGCCGACCCCCCGGACGGCGTGCAGCGGGCCCCCCGGCGGTTGTGGAGCCGGTCCCCCCGCGGCCGTGCCGCCGGTCCCGCCCGGGGAATGTCGTCCCGCCGCAGGGGAATGCCGGGGGCGGGCGGGAGAATGGGCGCATGGCCGATCTCGACGCCCTGCGCTCCCGCTGGCTGACCGCCTTCCTGAGGTCGCGGGACGACGACTCCTGCGCGCCCTCCCCGTACCGGTACGCCGACGAACTGCTCCGCCGCTGGCAGGAACCCCAGCGCCGGTACCACACGGTCGACCACCTGGCCGCCGTCCTCGACCGCGTCGACGTGCTGGAGCAGTACGCGGACGACCCGGACCTGGTCAGGCTCGCCGCCTGGTTCCACGACGCCGTGTACCTGCCGGACCGGTCGACGAACGAGGAGCGCTCGGCCCGCCTCGCCGAGCGCGCCCTGCCCGAGGCCGGTCTGGCCCCGCGGCAGACGGCCGAGGTCGCCCGCCTGGTCCGGCTCACCGTCACCCACGACCCGGCCCCCGGCGACCGCAACGGCGAGGTCCTGTGCGACGCCGACCTCGCGATCCTCGCCGCCCCGCCCGCCGCGTACGCCGCCTACACCGCCGAGGTCCGCGAGGAGTACCACTTCGTCCCGAACGACGCCTTCCGCGCGGGCCGTTCCGCCGTCCTGCGCCAACTCCTCGCGCTGCCCCAGCTGTTCAGAACGCCGTACGGCCGGGCCGAGTGGGAGCCGACCGCCCGCTACAACCTCACCGCCGAGCTGGAAATGCTGTCGACCGCCGAGGGTCCCGCCTCCTAGGGTGCGACCCATGCGTGAACTGGGCGGAGATCAGATAGCGGAGGCCGTCGCCGGCTGTGTGGCGGCGCTGCGGCCGGCGGTGGCACGGAACTGGACGGAGGTGACGGCGGGCGGCCTGGACTGGACCTGCCACGACACGGCGGTCCACGTCGCCGACGACCTCGTCGCGTACGCCGCCAACCTGGCCGGGCACGCCCGGGACGCGTACGTGCCCTTCGAGCTCAGGCTGGAGGAGGGTACCGACAACTCCGGCCTGCTGCACGTGATCGAGACGACCGGCGCCCTGCTCGCCGCCGCCGTCCGCACCGCCTCCCGCCAGGACCGCGCCTTCCACCCGTACCCGTTCCGCAGCGCCGACCGCGCGGGCTTCGCCGCCATGGGCATCGCCGAAGTGCTGCTCCACACCCACGACATGACGCAGGGTCTGGGACTCCCCTACCGGCCCGCCGAGGAACTCGCCGAGTACGTCCTCGGCTACCTCTTCCCGCACGTCCAGCCCGGTCCGACGCCCTGGCAGACCCTCCTCTGGGCGACCGGCCGCGGCGAGCTGCCCGGCCGCGCCCCGGTGACCGACTGGCGCTGGAACAACAACCTCGTCATCCCCGCCGACCGCCTCGACCTCGTCGGCATCCGCCCCGCCGAAGCCAGGGACCTGCGCGTCGGCGGCGACGGCGGCTTCGAGTGGATCGAGGGCGGCCCCTACGAGGGCACCCGCGACGCCGCCGGATTCCTCCTCAAGGCCTACGAAGAGGGGGTGCACCGGCCGGAGTTCGGCGTCTTCGCCCTGGTCCGCCGGGAGGACGGCCGGGCGATCGGCGGTATCGGCTTCCACTCCGCCCCCGACGAGGACGGCCGGGTGGAGATCGGGTACGACCTGACGGAGGCCGCCCGCGGCCACGGCTACGCGACGGAAGCGGTCCGCGCCCTGGCCGACTGGGCGTTCGCCCGGGACGACGTGAACTCCCTGTTCGCGACCACGGAGGAGGCCAACACCACCTCACAGGCGGTCCTCACCCGGGCCGGCTTCACCCGGGTGAGCGAGGACGGCGAGGGCCCGGCCTTCGCCCTGCGGAAGTGACGGCCACCAAGCCGAAAGCCGCCTCAGCCCCGCCCCGCAGACGCCTGCCGCCTCTTGCGTCGCCGTAGACCGGCCCGCGTCAGCAGCCGCACCACCTCGCGGCTGCTGACCTGCACGGCACCGGCTCGCACCGCGTCCGCGTAGCGGTGGGAGGGGATGTCGTAGTGGTCGCGCTCGAAGGCGCGGCGGAGCACGCCCAGGTCCGCGGCGAAGGCGTGCAGTTCGGCGTAGGAGACGTCGCTGACCAGGTGGGACCACATCCGGCCGTGTCCCGGCCAGTCGGGCGGGTCGATGTACACCGTCATGACGACGGCGTCCCGCCGCCCAGGGAACTGCCCAGGGAGCCGACGGAGGCGACCCTCACACCGGCCTTGTGGCACACCCAGTGCGGGTCCGGGCCGAGTTCCGGTTCGACGTCCAGGGCGTGCGGGTCGCCGGAGCCGCACACCGGGCACAGCGGCCAGCGGCCGTACCGCTCAAGGAGCGCGTCCTGCACGTCCTGGGCGATCAGCCCGGTCACGTACCCGGCGCCGTCCGGCCACTGCTGGACCCACCAGCGGCGCTGCACGACGGAGTCCTCGACCAGCGAGACCACGTCCGCCTCGGCGACCTCGCCGGCGACGAGGTCGGCGAGGACCAGGGCGCGGGCGGCGTGCAACGACTGCTCCAGGGGGTTCACGGGGTCCATGGACCCATTGTGCGCGGTGTTGACCGGAGGGCGAACCGAAAATATCTTTCAAGGGTGACCGAGAAAGTGAAGGAAACTTTCGGCAACGCTGGACAGGGCGGCGGCGCCGTACCACCGGCTCCCGCCGCCCTCGCGGCCAAGGTGCGCACCCTCGCGCCCTCCATGACCCGTTCCATGCAGCGCGTCGCCGAGGCCGTCGCCGGCGACCCGGCCGGCTGCGCGGCCCTCACGGTCACCGGCCTGGCGGAACGCACCGGCACCAGCGAGGCGACCGTCGTGCGCACCGCCCGGCTGCTCGGCTACCCAGGCTACCGCGACCTGCGGCTCGCCCTCGCCGGGCTGGCCGCGCAGCAGCAGTCGGGGCGGGCGCCCGCGATCACCACCGACATCGCGGTCGACGACCCGATCGCCGACGTCGTCGCGAAACTCGCCCACGACGAGCGGCAGACCCTCGCGGACACGGCGGCCGGTCTCGACACGGTGCAGCTGGGGGCCGCCGTCAGCGCGCTCGCCGGGGCGCGGCGGACCGACGTGTACGGCATCGGGGCGTCGGGGCTGGTCGCCCAGGACCTCACGCAGAAACTGCTGCGGATAGGGCGGATAGCGCACGCCCACAGCGATCCCCATCTCGCGGTCACCAACGCGGTGCAGTTGCGGGCCGGGGACGTGGCGATAGCGATCACGCACTCCGGGGCGACCGGGGATGTCATAGAGCCGCTGCGGGTGGCCTTCGAGCGGGGGGCCACGACCGTCGCCATCACCGGGCGGCCGGGGTCGTCCGTGACGCGGTACGCCGACCATGTGCTGACGACGTCGACCTCGCGGGAGAGCGAGCTGCGGCCGGCGGCGATGTCGTCCCGGACGAGTCAGTTGCTGGTGGTGGACTGTCTGTTCGTGGGCGTGGCGCAGCGGACGTACGAGGCGGCGGCGCCGGCGCTGGCGGCGTCATATGAGGCGTTGGCTCATCGGCACCGGAGTCTGCCTCGATAGACCGTAGGGCTTGATCATCGTGAGGGCGTGCCGGTTCGGCGTGGCTTGTCGCGCTCACGCGGCGGAGGCGTATATCGATACAGCCCCGCGCCCCTGGGTAAGTGCAGTCGTCCGCGTTGAAAAGAGCCGTATCCGTATGACCACCGAACACCACTCCTTGCGTAGCGAGCTCGAAGCGCTCACCACCGAAGCGTTCCGGCCCGAGCTCGCCGAGATCGACACGCTGCCCACCCTCGACATCGCCCGCCTCATGAACGGCGAGGACGCCGCGGTGGCCGGTGCCGTGGCTCTCCGGCTGCCCGAGATCTCGGCCGCGATCGACGCCATCGCCGCCCGGATGGCCCAGGGCGGCCGGCTGGTCTACGCCGGGGCCGGAACCGCCGGGCGGCTCGGGATCCTGGACGCCTCGGAGTGCCCGCCCACCTTCGGCACCCGGCCCGGTCAGGTCGTCGGGGTGATCGCGGGCGGGCCCGCGGCCATGGTCACGTCCGTCGAAGGGGCCGAGGACTCGGCGGAGCTGGCCCGGACCGATCTCACGGCGCTCTCCCTCGGCGCCGCCGACACCGTCGTCGGGATCTCGGCCTCCGGCCGCACCCCGTACGCCGTCGGCGCCGTCGAGCACGCCCGCGCCCTCGGCGCCCTGACCGTCGGCCTCTCCTGCAACGCGGACAGCGCGCTCGCGGCCGCCGCCGAGCACGGTATCGAGGTCGTCGTCGGCCCCGAACTGCTCACCGGCTCCACCCGGCTCAAGGCCGGCACCGCCCAGAAGCTGGTCCTCAACATGTTGTCGACGATCACGATGATCCGGCTCGGCAAGACCTACGGGAACCTGATGGTCGACGTCCGCGCCTCCAACGAGAAGCTGCGGGCCCGTTCGCGGCGGATCGTGGCCCTGGCGACCGGCGCCGGGGACGCGGAGATCGAGGCGGCCCTCACGGCCACCGGCGGCGAGGTGAAGAACGCCGTGCTGGTGATCCTGGCCGGCGTCGACGGGCCCACCGCGGCCCGCCTTCTGGAGGAGTCCGGCGGTCATCTGCGCGCGGCACTCACCACGACGGGCCGCTGACCCGCACGCTCGGGGGGTGCAGAGATCGCCGTACGACACCGCCGCCGCGCTGCTGCCTCTGGTGGGCGGCCCCGCGAACGTCACCTCCGTCGCCCACTGCATGACCCGGCTGCGGCTGGGCGTCGCCGACCGGGAGAGGGTCGACCCGGAGGCGGTGCGGGCGGTGCCCGGGGTGCTGGGGGTGGTGGCCGACGGGGACACCCTCCAGGTGGTGATCGGACCGGGCGCGGTGGTGACGGTGACCGCCGAGTTCGAAAGGCTGCTCGGCGCCGACGGGGCGTCACCGCAACGCGCCCCGAAGGGGCGCGGGGAACTGCGCGAGCACCCACGACGCACCCGCACCGCCCCCCGCACCGGGACCGGCACAGGCACCGGCACCGGCACCGGCACCGGCCCTGGCACAGGCACCGGCACCGGCCCTGGCGCAGGCACAGGCACCGGGCCTGGCGCAGGCACAGGCACCGGGCCTGGCGCAGGCACAGGCCCTAGCCCTGGCACAGGCACCGGCACCGGCACCGGCACCGGCACCCGAGCCTCCCGGCCCGATCACGACCCCGCGGATCTCGCCGCCCGTGGCGCCGCGCTGAAGGCGGACCGTGCCCGGCGCAACGCGACCCCGCTCAAGACCGCCCTCCGCCGCGTCGCCGACGTCTTCGTGCCGCTCATCCCGGCCCTGATCGGCTGCGGCGTGCTCGCCGGGCTGAACGGGCTGCTCGTGAACACGGGCCGGCTGCCCTGGCTCACCCCCGCCCTCGCCGCCATCGCCTCCGGCTTCATGGCCCTGATCAGCGTGTTCGTCGGCTACAACACGGCGAAGGTGTTCGGCGGGACGCCGATCCTCGGGGGCGCGGTCGCGGCGATCGTGGTCTGTCCGGGCGTCGCCAAGGTGACGGCCTTCGGGGTGACGCTCGCCCCCGGGCAGGGCGGGGTCCTCGGGGCGCTGGCGGCGGCGCTGCTCGCGACGTACGTCGAACGGTGGTGCCGGGGCCGCGTCCCCGACGCCCTCGACGTGCTCCTGACACCCACCGTCACCGTCCTCGTCGCCGGACTGGCCACGCTCTACGGGATCATGTACGCCGCAGGTCGCGTCTCCGCCGCCATCGGCACCGCCGCGAACTGGCTGCTCGCCACCACCGGACCGTTCGCCGGACTCCTCCTCGGCGGCCTCTTCCTCCCGCTCGTCATGCTGGGCCTGCACCAGGCCCTGATCCCCATCCACACCACCCTCATCCAGCAGCAGGGCTACACCGTGCTGCTCCCCCTCCTGGCCATGGCGGGCGCCGGCCAGGTCGGGGCGGCCCTCGCCGTCTACGTCCGCCTCCGCCACGACAGTTCGCTGCGCACGACGATCAGGTCGGCGCTCCCGGCGGGTCTGCTGGGCGTCGGCGAGCCCCTCATCTACGGCGTCTCGCTCCCCCTCGGCCGCCCGTTCCTGACCGCCTGCGCGGGCGGGGCGGCGGGCGGCGCCTTCGTCGGCTTCTTCGCGCTGCTCGGCGACCGGGTGGGCGCCACCGCGATCGGCCCCTCGGGCTGGGCCCTGTTCCCGCTCCTCACGGGGAACAGGGGCCCGGCCCTGGCAGCGGCGATCTACGCGGGCGGCCTGCTGACCGGTTACGCCGTGGGATTCCTGGCGACCTACGTCTGCTTCAGCGGCGCCGGCCGCCCGGCCGGCCGGTCACCTCGGCGATCCACCGGATGAGGTCACGGGGGTCGCCGTCGGCGCGGTGCCCGGTGCCGCCCCACAACCCCCTGTCAGGTCGCAGTTCACAGGACTGTCGGCGACGTCGCGGGAAGCTCTGGCTGTTCTCGGTCACGGTCGCGAGTTGGCACACTGCTCTCCACGGGTCCGCGATCAGGGGGAGTGCATGACGAACATCGGGTTGGCGGCAGCCATCGAGGAACTGCGTCAGGAGTTGTACGAGGCCCAGGACCGGGGCGCCCGGGAGCAGTTCGCCTTCGAGATCCAGGAGGCCCAGCTGGAGTTGCTTCTGGAATTGCGGGACGACGTCAAGGGCGACGGGAGGCTGCGGTTCGGGGTGGCGACCGCGGGCGTGGGCGCCGGTCACTCGACGGCCCGGTCGCACAAGCTGACGCTCAAGCTGCGGGTCAAGGACCGGGCGGCGGGTGGCAGCAACCCCGAGATCAGCGGAGAGCGGTCCGGTTCCTGGGACGAAGAAGGCTGAGTTGGACCGCCGACGGCTCGCCCTGATCCGGGGCGGGGAAGAGGGGGAGTTCCGGCGGATCGGCAGTGGGTACCTGGTCGCACCGCGTCTGGTGCTCACGGCCCGGCATGTCGTCGAGAAGGGGCCAGGACGGTCCTGGCCTCGTATCGACGTGCGGGTGGGGCACCCTCAGGACGGCACGCGGCGCTGTGCGGCACGGGTCTGCTGGACCCACCCCGACGGTCGTGACGTGGCGTTGCTCCTGCTCGACGACTCCGTCGACGTGCCCGGCGAGGTGCGCTGGGGCGCTCCGGCCGGCAACGACCCGCTTCCGTACGACGCTCTCGGCTTCCCGTCGGCGACGGTGAAGAACGGGCAGTACACCGTCGAGCACCTGCGGGGCGAACTGCCGGTGCTGAGCGGAGGCGTCGGCGAGCAGGACCTGTACGTCCTCGACCAGGGGCCCGCGCCGGGCGGCGCGAAGGCGTGGGCGGGAGCGTCCGGCAGCGCGGTCTTCTGCCGGGACCGTCTCGTCGGGGTCGTCGTCCACGACGACGAGGCGTTCGAGAACCGGCGGCTGCACGCCTGCCCGGCTCGGTCGTTCGTCGAGGATCCGGCCTTCACGGGCCTGCTGGAGCGTCACGGGGGCGGCCGGCCCTGGCTGAGCCCCGTGGGCACGGATCTGGAACGGTACCTGCGTGCCGCCCGGCTCGCCGCCACCGAGCACCCGTACCCCGGAGTCGTCCCCGGCGTCATGCCACCGCTGTCCCAGGTGTACGTGCGCCAGCGGGTCGTACGCCTGGAGGCGCTGCCCACCGTGTCCGCGTCGCGGCCCGCGGACGAGGTCCTGACCGGTGCGGGAACCTGTCTGCTGATCGGCGGACCGGGCGTCGGCAAGTCGAGTCTGCTGCGCACCCGTCTCGCACACGGTGCCGCCGAATGGCTCGACGGCCCGTCCGCCAGAGGCCCCGCGCCGGTCCTGGTACCCGCGGCCGCTCTCCAGGGCGCTCCCCTGAGCAGGGCACTCGTCGAGGCCGTCAACGCCCAGCTCCCCCAGTACGGCCTGACGACACCCCTGCCCGACGCCTTCTTCGACAACCGTCCGGGCCCGGGGCGCGACTGGCTGGTCCTGGTCGACGGCCTCGACGAGATCACGGACCCCGCCGGCCGGAAGGACGTCCTCAGGATTGTGGCCCACGCCGGTGACCAGTACGTCTTCGTCGTGACCAGCCGCCCCGTACCCGAGGCCGAACCCGGCGTCCTCGGCCCCGAGGTCCCGCGCTACGCGTTGGAGCCGTTCCGGCCGGACGAGCTGGAGCGCGTCGCGCGCGGCTGGTTCCACGCTCTCGGCATCCCCGGACGCGAGCACGGCGCACGGCAGTTCCTCACGGCCCTGGACACCGCCCGGCTGACCGAACTCGCCCGGGTCCCGCTGACGATGTCCATGCTCTGCCAGCTCCGGGCTGAGGCCCCCGAGAACCCGCTCCCCCGCGGGCGCGGCGCGATCTACGGGGACTTCGTCGAGTTGCTGCACGAGCGCCAGTACGCGGCCGGCGCCGTGCCCCAGGCCCGTGCCGCGCTGAGACGGTACGGCTCCGACGCGGAGGCCGCGGCGGAGCGGACCGTCCAGGGCCTCCCGGACGTGCTGGCCGACCTCGCCCACCGTCTGCTCTTCGCACAGCACGGGGACCGGCCCGTTCTCGACATCGTGCGGGACCACCCGTGCGCCGCACGGCCCAAGGCGGTGCCGGAGAGGCACTGGCGGGATTTCCTGGAGTCCGTCGTGTCCGGCACCGGACTGCTCACCCGGCGCTCGCACGACCTGGCCTTCACGCACCGGACCTTCGTGGAGTACTTCGCCGCCCGCCATGTCATCGACGACGAGGCGAGACTGCGTGCCGTCTTCCGCCGGACCTACATCCGTCCGGCCCGGTGCCTGCCTGGCAGTGAGCCGCCGCCGGGGATCAAGCCACGACGGTGGGGGATCAGGTACTGGAAGCCGCCGCGGAACGACCCCTACGACGGGTTCCTGCTCGACATCACGCCGGAGGACCACCCCCTCAGGCAGGAGTTCCTGGGCAGGATGGCCTCGCGGCGTGCGGGCCTGGACGGCTTCGAGTTCCTGAACCAGCAGGTGAGACTGGGAACCTCGCTTCCCGAGGACGTCATCGCCACCACCGTGCGTCTGCTTCACGAGTGCGCCCGTGACCGGTCGCTGGACGGATACCATCGCGTGATCGCGGCCCTGATGCTGACCGAGACGGGCGAGGCGGACGGCGTGGCGCTCACCCGGGAATTCGCCCACGACAAGACCTTGGACAGCCTCAGTCGCGCGCTGGCGGCGACCGAGCTGGGCAACCTCGGGCTGACCGAAGCCGCCGAGCTCCTCCATGACGTCGCCCAGGACCCGGGCCTGGACCCGTACGACCGCGCGGCCGCGGAGTTCACGGCGTTCAGGCTCGGCCCACCGCGTGAGCGGATAGCAACGGCGCTGAAGCTGGCCGAAAGCGATGCGGAGACCGCCGGTCTCCTCCTGCTCGACATCGCGCAGGACGTCCGAGTTGACTCCTCCCACCGGGAAAGGGCGGCGAGGGAGCTGACAGAGCTCCGTCCCGACGGCATCGCCGGACTGCTCGAAAGACTCGCCCTCGACTCCACGATGGACGGCTTCAGTCGCCTGTGGGCCGCCGAGCGGCTCCTTCGGGACGACCCGCAGCGAGGGCGAACGGTACTGCGCGCCCTCCACAACGACACCACCTTCCCGCCGAGCCTCCGTCACCGGGCCGCCGTCATCTACCACAAGACCCGCGCCCCGGACCCGGAATGACAGCACGACCACCCTCAGCGTGAACGCCGTCGCCGGTTTCAGCGGTCGCCGGCTCCTCCGCCGCCGAGCGCGTCGAGGATGTGCGGCCACGCCGCCCCCCGCGGGAACCCAGGAGTCGTCCATCGGCACGAAAGGCAGCGGCCGTTCCCGCCAGGTCGAGGACACCCACTTCACTCCCGCGAGCCGGAGCGACCAGAACGCCTTCCCAGCGACGGGTCAGCTCGCGCTCAGTGATGTCCGTCGACACGACGGTATACCTGGGATTCTCGCGCCGATGCCTCGACCGACTCGCCGTCCGCTTCTCGGACGACCGCCACCTCAACGCTCATGGTTGCGACACCACAGACCGGGCCACCCCTCACAGCGGCGTACGGGCAGGGATTCCGAGGCGTCAGCGGGGCAGCCGCCCAGCCCTGTTGACCTGCCGTACCTGCGCCCGCAGCACCTCCTGCGGCGGCGCCGGCTCCAGCGACCCCGCCGGGCAGTCCCACTCCCGGCCACCGGCCACGGGCCGCACCTGCACCCGCCCGCCCACATGCCCCCTGACCTCGCCGGTCCGCCCGTCACGTACGTCCGTCACATACGCCCCGACGGGCGGCCGTTCCCCCCGCACCACCGAGGCAAGCCGCTCTGCGACCCGGATATTGCACCGCCCCAGTTCGACCAAGGCGAACGGCTCGTCGCTCGCGCCGGTCACCGGGTCGACGCAGAGCGAGGGCAACACGACACCGACACCCTTCAGCGCTGCCCGCAGCGACTCCACGACCTCTTCGGTGGTCCGCAGCACCATTCCATACCTCCACGCTGAGTTCGCATTTCGCCACACAGCGTGTCCATCGCGGCCCTAGCCTGGCTAGACACGGCATCCCAACAACCTCGTCTGTCGGATAGGGGCGTGCACATGGCAGGGCCGAAGGATCTGGATCCGTCGTCGTCACCGCGCGCCCTGCTGGGAGCGGAGTTGAGGCACGCACGGGAGCGGAAGGGGCTCAGCCAGGCGGAGTTGGGGCAACGGCTGTTCGTGAGCGGGTCGTTCATCGGCCAGCTGGAGGCAGGGACACGGCGGATGCAGCCGGAGTACGCACGATTGCTGGACGAGGCCCTGGAGACGGACGACTTCTTCCAGCGGAACTGCGAGGCGGCGGCGAAGTCGAGGTACCCGGATCACTTCGCGGAGGCGGCGGAGGCTGAGGCACGGGCCACGGCGATCAGTCAGTATGCGGCGCTGCTCATTCCGGGGCTGCTCCAGACCAGGGCCTACGCCGAGGCAGTGTTCCGTGCCTACAAGCCGACGGCCCCGGAGCAGGTGATCGAGGAGTTGGTATCGGCCCGGATGGGGCGGACTCACCTGCTCGACGACCCAACAGTGCCGTTGTTGTGGGCGGTGATTGACGAGGCCGCGTTACGCAGGCCGACCGGCGGGCCCTCCGTGATGGCCGAAGCCCTGCACCACCTCGCCGGACTGATCCGCCGAAGGCGGGTGATCGTGCAGGTGCTGCCGTTCCGCGCGGGCGCGCACGCCTCGCTGGACGGCCCCCTGAAGCTGATGGAGTTCACCGACGGGCCACCGCTCTCGTTCGTCGAAGCCCCAGACGTGGGAAGGCTGCTCGACGACCCGGCCGTCGTGGCCCGCCATGCCCAGATGTTCAAACTCCTCCTCGCCGCTTCCCTTTCTCCATCGGATTCCCTGGTCTTGATCGAGTCGGCGGCGCAGGATTACGAGCATGAGGAACTTGCCTGAGTACGACCCGAGCATCGCCACATGGCGAAAGTCCAGCTACAGCGGCGGACAGGGCGGCGACTGCCTCGAAGTCTCCGACGCGCACCCCGCCCTCATCCCCGTCCGCGACTCCAAAATGGCACCCCGCGGCCCGGAGCTCGTGTTCCGGGCGGAAGCGTGGTCAGCCTTCGTCGAAAACCTCAAGGGCCACGGCGTTTGAGCCGGCTTGAGCCTCGGGCGCCCAGCCCCGAGCCCCTTTTTCAAGGAATGGTGGGAGGGCCTCAACCCACCCTCCCACCCGGCGCGTTGACTTGACGCGTTCGGTTTGCCACGCACAGTCACGATCGTCTAGCGTGCCCGCACAACGAACGAAACAGCCCCCGCCAGGCGCTAGCAACACCTGCGGGGGCTTGACCAACGAGATCGGAAACAGCGATCCCATGGCTGACAGCCAGCTTAGTGCTGCCCCCGTGCCCGCGCACGCCGCCCCGCACCCCATGGCCAACCCGGGGTACGGAAAGCGGTCAGCGCCGGACCAACACCGCCGCTCCGCGCACGACTTCGCCCACCTCCCCCCGCGCGAAGCCGCCATCGCCGCGTACGTCGACCGGCTCCCCGAGGGCGCCGACATCTCCGTGAAGACGCTGGCCAAGCAGCTCCCGTACGGGCAGTGCGCCCTCCGGACGGCCCTGAACAACCTCCAGCGGGCAGGGCATTTGAGGCGGGGCCGGGAACATCTGGCCGAGTCGGGAAGTCGTCGCTGGATCACCCGATCGTGGTGGTTCCGTACCGCACGCGACGATGACTGGTGGGCGGCGTTCACGCGAGGCCCGTCGGCTACGCGGAAGCCAACATCCCCGTCTACCTCCTCATCGACCGCGACAACTGCACAGTCGTCGTGCACAGCGAGCCCAAGGACGGCCGCTACCGCCAGACGCTCGCGCATCCCTGGGGCGCCACCGTCGAACTTCCGCCGCCTGTGAGCGTCACTCTCGACACCGAGCCACTCAAGACATACGCGTACTGACCTTCACAGGGCGTTGTCAGCGCCGTGTGCCACCCTGGTCCCCATGAACCACTCCCAGCTCACCGCCCTGGGCCGGGCCCTTCGTCTGCTCGGTGAGCACGGGGAGGCCCTGACCGGCGACACGCCCGACGCCAAGCTGCACGAGGTGAAGGACGACCTGCGGCGCGCGCTCGACCTGCTGGAGGAGAGCGTCAGCGCGGCCGCGCCCACCACCCGGTGCGCCGAGCATCCGCAGGGGCCCGTGGACGAGAGCGCCCCGGACCTGTGCCTGCTGTGCGAGACGCGGCGGCGGGCGGCGCGCCGGTCCGAGTACGGCGGCGGGCCCCGGCCGTCCACGCCGGGAGAGGCCGCCGGTCCGTCCATGTCCCGGTACGGCGTGCGCGCCGACCGGCCGCAGCCCCAGCAGCGCTGGCTGCCGGAAGCGTGGAACGGCAGGGAGTGGGAGCTGTGCGGCACCCCCCGGCGCGACCGGCGGGAGGCCGAGCTGTATCTGGCCGCCCAGCGGCGCGGGTCACGGCCGGCCATGGCCTACCGACTGGTGCACGAGTTCACCGACTACGAGGTGCTGCGCGTGTGGGGCACCCCGGTGCACGTGGACATCGAGCCCCTGGGCAATCTCTAGGCAGCCCCCAGCTTCTCTGACTAAAGTCAGAGAATGGATGAGGCGCAGATCGAGCAGGTCCGGCGGTTCAACCGCACCGTCACCGAGCGCGTGGGCGTGCTCCACGACCGCTACCTGGGCCGTGACCGGCCGATCGGCGAGGCACGGCTGCTCTGGGAGATCGGCGAGCGGGACCAGGACGTGCGGCGGCTGCGTGAGCGACTCGGGCTCGACTCCGGGTACGTCAGCCGGCTGCTGCGTTCCCTGGAGAGCGACGGCCTGGTGGCGGTGGAGCCGCACCCCGAGGACAGGCGGGTGCGCACCGTGCGGCTGACCGAGAAGGGGCGGGCGGAGCGCGCCCTGCTCGACGACCGCAGCGACGACCTGGCCGGTTCCCTCCTCCAGCCGCTCAACACCGCGCAGCGCGCCCGGCTGGTGGCGGCCATGGCCGAGGTCGACCGGCTGCTGACCGCCAGCACGGTCACCCTCGACACCGTCGACCCCGATCACCCCGACGCCCGGCACTGCCTGCTGGCCTACTTCGCCGAACTGCAGGAGCGCTTCGACACCGGCTTCGACCCCGCCCGCAGCCTGCTGCCCGACGCCGGTGAACTGCGGCCCCCGCGCGGCCTGTTCCTGGTCGCCCGGCTGCACGGCGAACCCGTCGGCTGCGCGGGGGTGAAGCTGCCGTCCGATGCTCCGGCGGAGATCAAGCGCATGTGGGTCGACCCGCGGGCCCGCCGGCTCGGGCTCGCCCGCCGGTTCCTGACCGAACTGGAGGCGCGGGCCGCCCGGCACGGCCACGACACCCTGCGCCTGGACACCAACAAGACGCTCACCTCGGCGATCAGCCTCTACCACTCCTTCGGCTTCGAGGAGGTCCCGGCCTTCAACGACGAGCCCTACGCCCACCACTGGTTCGAGAAGCGGATCACCGCGCCGTCGGCCGAGCGGCCGTGACGGAACCGGCTCAGCTCAGCGTCTTCAGCGCCGCCCCGTCGAACGGCTTCAGCTCGTCCGCGCGGCCGCCGAGGACCTTCGCCGCCCACTCGGGGTCCTGCAGCAGGGCGCGGCCGACGGCGACCATGTCGTACTCCTCGCGCTCCAGGCTGTCGAGGAGGTCGTCGATGCCCCTGGTCGTGGCGCCCTCACCGGCGAACGCCTTGAGGAACTCGCCGTCCAGGCCGACGGAGCCGACGGTGATGGTGGGCCTGCCGGTGAGCTTCTTGGTCCAGCCGGCCAGGTTCAGGTCGGAACCCTCGAACTCGGGGAGCCAGTAGCGGCGCGTGGAGGCGTGGAAGACGTCGACGCCGGCGGCGGCCAGCGGGGTGAGGACCGCCTCCAGCTCCTCGGGGGTCTCGGCGAGCCGGGCGTCGTAGTTGTCGGACTTCCACTGCGAGAAGCGGAAGATGACGGGGAACTCCGGGGAGACCGACGCACGGACGGCGGCCACGATCTCCGCCGCGAACTTCGTGCGGGCGACCGGGTCGCCGCCGTACGCGTCGGTGCGGCGGTTGGTGCCCGCCCACAGGAACTGGTCGATCAGGTAGCCGTGGGCGCCGTGCAGCTCGACGCCGTCGAAGCCGGTGCGCTCGGCGGCGGCCGCGGCCTCGGCGAACGCGCGGACGACATCGTCGAGGTCCTGCTGGGTCATCGCCCGGCCCTCGCCCTCGGCGCCGTCCAGACGGACGCCGGAGGGGCCGACGGCGGGGGCGTCCGCGTAGGGCGCCTGGCCCTGCTTGCGGACCATGCCGATGTGCCAGAGCTGCGGGACGATCGTGCCGCCGGCCGCGTGCACCCCCTCGGCGACCTTCGCCCAGCCCGCCAGCTGCTCCTCGCCGTGGAACCGCGGGACGCGGTCGCTGTTCCCGGCCGACTCGTGGCCGACGTACGTCCCCTCGGTGACGATCAGACCGACACCGGCGGCGGCCCGGCGGGCGTAGTACGAGACCACGTCGTCGCCGGGCACGCCGCCGGGGCTGAACTGGCGGGTCATCGGGGCCATCACGATCCGGTTGGGGACCGTGAGCCCGTTCAGGACGATGGGACGGGAGAGGATCTCGGCCGCGCGGGAGGCGGGGGACGTGGTGACGGTCACGTGGGGGTCTCCTCGTGAGGGGGGGCGGGAACCCGGGCGGTTCACCCAGGTCCGGTACCGGTCGGTATGTGCACACGCATCGAGTGCTCCTCTGGGAGAACGATCAGCCCGGGGTGCGCATTCCCGCTCCCCCGCCGTTGCCGTGTGACCCAGGACACGAGGACCGCGGTCCCGTGGCCGTCGCGGGAACGCCGAAGGGCGGCATCCCCTGTCGAACAGGGGATGCCGCCCTCGGTGCTGCGTCAGGACATCCGAGCCGTCAGGCTCAGAAATTCCGAGCCGTCAGGCTCAGAAGTCCATGTCACCGCCCGGCATGCCGCCCGGAGCGGCCGCGGCGGCCTTCTCCGGCTTGTCGGCGATGACGGCCTCGGTGGTGAGGAACAGCGCGGCGATGGAGGCGGCGTTCTGCAGGGCAGAGCGGGTCACCTTCGCCGGGTCGATGATGCCCTCGGCGACCAGGTCGACGTACTCACCGGTCGCGGCGTTCAGGCCGTGACCCGGGGTGAGGGAGCGGACCTTCTCCACCACGACGCCGCCTTCGAGGCCGGCGTTCACGGCGATCTGCTTCAGCGGGGCCTCCAGGGCGAGCTTCACGGCCTGCGCGCCGGTCGCCTCGTCACCGTCCAGCTCCAGCTTCTCGAAGACCGAGGAGGCCTGCAGCAGGGCCACGCCACCACCGGCGACGATGCCCTCCTCGACGGCCGCCTTGGCGTTGCGCACGGCGTCCTCGATGCGGTGCTTGCGCTCCTTGAGCTCGACCTCGGTCGCGGCACCCGCCTTGATGACGGCGACGCCACCGGCGAGCTTCGCCAGGCGCTCCTGGAGCTTCTCGCGGTCGTAGTCCGAGTCGGACTGCTCGATCTCGGCGCGGATCTGGTTGACCCGGCCCTGGACCTGCTCGGTGGAGCCGGCACCGTCGACGATGGTGGTCTCGTCCTTGGTGATGACCACCTTGCGGGCGCGGCCCAGCAGGTCGAGGGTCGTGTTCTCCAGCTTGAGACCGACCTCCTCGGAGATGACCTCGCCGCCGGTGAGGATGGCGATGTCGTTCAGCATCGCCTTGCGGCGGTCGCCGAAGCCCGGGGCCTTGACGGCGACGGACTTGAAGGTGCCGCGGATCTTGTTGACGACCAGGGTCGACAGGGCCTCGCCCTCGACGTCCTCGGCGATGATCAGCAGCGGCTTGCCCGACTGCATGACCTTCTCCAGCAGCGGGAGCAGGTCCTTGACGGAGCCGATCTTGGAGTTGGCGATCAGGATGTACGGGTCGTCGAGGGACGCCTCCATACGCTCCATGTCGGTGGCGAAGTACGCCGAGATGTAGCCCTTGTCGAAGCGCATACCCTCGGTGAGCTCCAGCTCCAGACCGAAGGTCTGGGACTCCTCGACGGTGATGACGCCTTCCTTGCCGACCTTGTCCATGGCCTCGGCGATCAGCTCGCCGATCTGGGTGTCGGCGGCGGAGATGGAGGCCGTGGAGGCGATCTGCTCCTTGGTCTCGACGTCCTTCGCCTGCTCCAGCAGGGCACCGGAGACGGCCTCGACGGCCTTCTCGATACCGCGCTTCAGGGCCATCGGGTTGGCACCGGCGGCCACGTTGCGCAGGCCCTCGCGGACCAGGGCCTGGGCGAGCACGGTCGCGGTGGTCGTACCGTCACCGGCGACGTCGTCCGTCTTCTTGGCGACTTCCTTGACCAGCTCGGCGCCGATCTTCTCGTACGGGTCCTCCAGCTCGATCTCCTTGGCGATGGACACACCATCGTTGGTGATCGTGGGGGCGCCCCACTTCTTCTCAAGGACGACGTTGCGGCCCTTGGGGCCGAGGGTGACCTTGACGGCGTCGGCGAGCTGGTTCATACCGCGCTCAAGGCCGCGCCGCGCCTCCTCGTCGAACGCGATGATCTTGGCCATGTGAAGTGGTCCCTCCAGGACTGGGGGTGAGTCTTCGGACCGCGCCCGCGCCCGCGACGGACGGCTCGCCGGCCCGTGGGTTCCTTGCCCCACCCGGCCTGCGGGCCTCACCGACCCGGTCCTTCGTTGTCACTCTCACCTTCAGAGTGCTAACGCCAATGATTAGCACTCGCCCATGCCGAGTGCAAGCGCCTGCCCGGTATCGACCCCTGGAGTCAGGCCCTCCCGGGCATGCGCCGGGCATGCGCCGGGCATGCCGAAGGGCTCGTGCCCCGGGAGGCACGAGCCCTTCGAAGAAGTACAGAAGAACGTCGCTGTCAGTCGGCGCGTGCTTCAGCTGGTCGCCAGTCGGACCATGTCCGCCTGCGGCCCCTTCTGGCCCTGCGAGATCTCGAAATCGACCCGCTGACCCTCTTCCAGGGTGCGGTAGCCGTCCATCTGAATCGCGCTGTAGTGGACGAAAACATCCGCACCACCGTCGACCGCGATGAAGCCGTACCCCTTCTCCGCGTTGAACCACTTGACGGTGCCCTGAGCCATGCCTAACTCCCCTATTACTGGCCCTTGCACAGATCCACACTTCGCGGATCCGGGTCAGACCTCACCCCCCATTGGTTGGGGGCGTGCGCCGGAACGCGTCGACCGCGGCTGAATGTATCTGTCCAACTGCCGTCTGCAACAGGTCAATCGGACGAGAATTCTGGACGGAAGGGGTCCGGAATGTAGCAAGAATTCGGCCGAATTCAGGGCAAGTCGGGCCCCACAAAGGCCACAAAAGCCGCATATAACCCACGCACTTTGGCTACTTCTTGCCGGGCCTGCGGTGTCGAATACAGGGCCCCCGACCTGGAGATCGGGACCGCGTTCCCCAACTGTACCGCGCTCAACCACACAGAATTGCCCCCTCCGCTTCTCTCACGGAGGGGGCAATCAAGTGAACAGTCGGTGAGGGCCATTACCGAAGGTAATGTTCGGTCATTCGGCCATCACGTCACGAGAGGGGCCAGGTCAGCCGCCGGCCACGGCCGGGATGATGGAGACGCCGGCGCCGTCGGGCGTGGCGGTCTCCAGGCCCTGCTCGAAGCGGACGTCGTCGTCGTTGACGTACACGTTGACGAAACGGCGCAGCTTGCCCTGGTCGTCGAGGACGCGCGCGGAGATCCCGGTGTGGTTCTTCTCCAGGTCCGAGATGACCTCGCCCAGGGTGGTGCCTTCTGCGGTGACTTCGGCCTGACCGCCGGTGTAGGTGCGCAGGATGGTGGGGATGCGAACGGTGACGCTCACGTTTTTGACCTCCGGTCTGGGCAACGCCCTAATTCTCGGGGACTCAGGCGAGCCCGGCCGCACGGAAAGACTCCAGATTCGGGCGAATGGTGGCGGTGAGCCCGGTGCCCGCGACCGCGTCCAGCGTCTTCAGTCCATCACCGGTGTTGAGTACAACGACCGACTTCGCCGGATCAATCAACCCATTCTCAATGAGCTTTTTGGTGACTCCAACCGTCACCCCGCCGGCGGTTTCCGCGAAGATTCCCTCGGTCCGCGCGAGCAGCTTGATGGCGTCGACGACCTGCTCGTCGGTGACGTCCTCCACCGCACCGCCGGTACGGCGCGCGACGTCCAGGACGTACGGCCCGTCGGCCGGGTTGCCGATGGCCAGCGACTTGGCGATGGTGTTCGGCTTCTGCGGCCGCACCACGTCGTGGCCCGCCTTGTAGGCCACCGAGACCGGCGAGCACCCCTCGGCCTGGGCGCCGAAGATCTTGTACGGCTTGTCCTCGACCAGGCCGAGCTTGATCAGCTCCTGCAGACCCTTGTCGATCTTCGTGAGCTGCGAGCCGGAGGCGATCGGGATGACCAGCTGGTCCGGGATCTCCCAGCCGAGCTGCTCGCAGATCTCGTACGCCAGGGTCTTGGAGCCCTCCGCGTAGTACGGCCGCAGGTTGACGTTGACGAAGCCCCAGCCCTCGCCGGCCGAGTCGCCGATCAGCTCGGAACAGAAACGGTTCACGTCGTCGTAGTTGCCCTCGATGCCGACGAGCTCGCCGCCGTAGATCGCGGCCATGACGACCTTGCCCTGCTCCAGGTCGTGCGGGATGAACACGCACGAGCGGAAGCCGGCGCGGGCGGCGGCGGCACCGACCGCGCCGGCCAGGTTGCCGGTGGAGGAGCAGGAGAGGGTGGTGTAGCCGAAGGCGCGGGCGGCCTCGACGGCCTGGGCGACGACGCGGTCCTTGAAGGAGTGCGTCGGGTTGCCGGAGTCGTCCTTCACGTACAGCCCGCCGGTCACCCCGAGCTCGCGGGCCAGGTTGTCGGCCTTGACCAGCTTGGTCCAGCCGGGGTTGATGTTCGGCTTGGTCGCCACGTCCGCCGGGACGGGCAGCAGCGGCGCGTAGCGCCAGATGTTCGTGGGGCCCGCCTCGATCCGCTTGCGGAGCTCCTCGGTGTCGTAGGCCGAGAAGTCGTACGCGATCTCCAGCGGGCCGAAACACTCCTCGCAGGCGAACACCGGGCCGAGCGGCACCCGGTGACCGCACTCGCGGCAGCTGAGGGCAGCGGCGGGACCGAGGTCGACGGTGGAATCCGTGGTGCTTGCAACAGTCTGCACAGCCATGTGAGGCGAGGCCCTTTCTCCTCATCTTCCTCACGACGCATCTCGCCGTGAGACGGATTTGGCACCTTCCCTAGCCGGGAGCCTCGCGGACGATCGACACTGACCGGCGATCTACGAGAACCGACTGGAGGGTTGCCGGGGCTTCATCGGGCCGTTTCCCTCTGCCCCTCTGGATGAGCTGTATGCGGTTGTCGGCGCCGGACGACCCAGGACATGCGATGGTCATCGGCGTTGTTCAAGACTGTAACCGAAGGCCAGGACAGTTGAGAGAGTCGTCCGAACCGCGAGATGGATCACACCCCGTCGTGTGACCGTGACAGTGAGGAGCCGCTGACCGTGCTGGAAGAAGTCGAGCGCTGGCTGGCCACCCGCTCCTGGTCCGTGACCGAACGTCCCCTGCACCGGGTCATGGCCGCCAAACGGTCCTCCGGGCAGACGGTCAGCGTCGTGCTGCCCGCGCTCAACGAGGAGGACACCGTCGGCGACATCGTCGCGATCATCCGTCACGACCTCATGCAGCAGGTACCGCTCGTCGACGAGATCGTGGTCGTCGACTCCGGCTCCACCGACCGCACCGCCGCCGTCGCCGCGGCGGCCGGCGCCCGCGTCGTGCACCGCGACGCGATCCTGCCCCGCATCCCCGCCGTCCCCGGCAAGGGCGAGGTCCTCTGGCGCTCCCTCCTGGTCACCACCGGGGACGTCGTCTGCTTCGTCGACGCCGACCTGCGGGAGTTCTCCTCCGACTTCGTCACCGGCATCGTCGGCCCGCTCCTCACCGACCCGGACGTGGACCTGGTCAAGGCGATGTACGACCGCCCGCTCGGCGGCGCGGCCGGACAGGGCGGCCGGGTCACCGAACTGATGGCCCGCCCGCTGCTGAACATGCACTGGCCCCAGCTGGCCGGCTTCGTCCAGCCGCTCGGCGGCGAGTACGCGGCCCGCCGCTCGCTGCTGGAGCAGCTGCCCTTCCCGGTCGGCTACGGCGTGGAGCTGGGCATGCTGGTCGACGCCCTGCACCTGGTCGGCCTCGACGCCCTCGCCCAGGTCGACGTCGGCGTCCGCAAACACCGCCACCAGGACGGCCAGGCGCTCGGCCGGATGTCCGCCGCGATCTACCGCACGGCGCAGCTCCGGCTGGCCCGCGGCCACCTGATCCGCCCCTCCCTCACCCAGTTCGAGCGGGGCGAGGACGGCTTCGAACCGCGCACGTACTCCGTGGACACCGAGGAACGCCCGCCGATGGTGGAGATCACCGAGTACGCCGAGCGCCGGGTGGCGTGACGTCGCCGCTGACGCCCCCGCCGACGTCGTGGCCTGACGTCGCCCTACGGCCGTATACGGCGGCGCGTCGGACGCCGCCGTACGTTTGAGCGTTTACGGGCCGGGCTAGGTTCAGGCGTATGGCTTCTCCCATGGCTTCCACCGGCGGTGCCGAGGTGCTGGTCGCCTCGAACCGCGGCCCGGTCTCGTACGAGCTGCGCGACGACGGTTCCCTGCACGCCAGGAGGGGCGGTGGCGGACTGGTCTCAGGACTGTCGGCCATCGGGCCGGACGCGAACGCGGTGTGGGTGTGCGCGGCGCTGAGCGACGGCGACCGGGAGGCGGTGCGGCGGGCCGAGGGCGGCACGCTGCCGGCCGAGGACACCGGCGGCCAGCGGGTCCGGATGCTCGACATCGACGCGGACGTGTTCTCCGACGCGTACAACGGCATCGCGAACTCGGTCCTCTGGTTCGTCCACCACATGCTCTACCAGACCCCGCTGGAGCCGGTCTTCGACGCGGAGTTCCGCCGGCAGTGGGGTGCGTACCAGGCCTACAACCGCGCCTTCGCCGAGGCGCTGGCGCAGGAGGCGGGACAGGGCGCGGTGGTGGTCATCCAGGACTACCACCTGGCCCTGGCCCCGCGGATGCTGCGCCGCCTGCGCCCCGACCTGCGCATCGGCCACTTCTCCCACACCCCCTGGGCGCCGCCGGACTACTTCCGGCTCCTCCCCGACGACATCGCCGCGGAGCTGCTGAGCGGGATCCTGGGCGCCGACCACGCGGCGTTCCTGACGCGGCGGTGGGCGGACGCGTTCGTCGCCTGCTGCCACGCGGTGCTGGGGCCGGGCATCCCCGCCGCCGATCCGTCCTCCGGCGGGACCCGGATCGGGGTGCACGGGCTGGGGGCCGACGCGGACTTCCTGCGCAAGCGGGCGCACGAGCCGGACGTGGACGAGCGGATGGCCGCTCTCCGGGAGGAGATCGGGGAAGGCCGGAAGACGATCGTCCGGGTCGACCGGACCGAGCTGTCGAAGAACATCGTGCGGGGACTGCTGGCGTACCGGCAGCTGCTCGACGACCATCCCGAGTGGCGGGAGCGGGTGGTGCATGTCGCGTTCGCGTATCCGTCGCGCCAGGACCTCGCCGTCTACCGGGACTACACCGCGGAAGTGCAGCGGGTGGCCGACGAGATCAACACCGCCTACGGGACGCCTGACTGGACGCCGGTGGTGCTGCACGTCAAGGACGACTTCGCCCGCTCGCTGGCGGCCTACCGGCTGGCCGACGTGGCGCTGGTGAACCCGATCCGCGACGGCATGAACCTCGTGGCGAAGGAGATCCCGGTGGTGTCGGACGAGGGATGCGCGCTGGTGCTGTCGCGAGAGGCCGGGGCGTACGAGGAGCTGGGCGAGGACGCGGTGGTCGTGAACCCGTACGACATCGGCGGGACCGCCGACGCGCTGGCGCTGGCGCTGGCCATGCCGGTGGAAGAGCGGGCGGAGCGGTGCAAGAGGCTGGCCGAGGCGGCTACGGCGTTGCCGCCGGCCGCCTGGTTCCTTGAGCAGTTGGGGGCGTTGGGCGCGTCGGAGGGGCAGGCCGGGTAGAGGTTCGGCTGCGGGCCGGTGGGGGCTGGTCGCGCAGTTCCCCGCGCCCCTTACGGGGCGCTGCAGTGCGGGACGCTCAGGGCTGCCAGGCTCCTCAGCAGTCTTACGACTCCCTCCGGGCCCTCCACCACCACGTCCGCGCGGTCCGCCAGCTCGGTCACCTCGGTGCTGCCGCTGCATACCAGCAGGCCCGGGACGCCCTCCTCGCGGAGTTTCTCGATGGTGGCGAAGGCGGGGATGTCGCCGAGGTCGTCGCCGGCGTAGAGGATCGAGTCGGCGCCGATCCGGGTGGCGAACTCACGCAGGGCGACGCCCTTGTCCATGCCCGGGGGGCGGAGTTCCAGGACCAGGCGGCCCGGTTCGACGATCAGGGCGTGCCGGGTGGCGAGGTCGGTGAGGGGGGCGCGGAGGGTTTCGAAGGTGGCCTGGGGGTCGTCGGCGCGGCGGGTGTGGACCGCGATCGCCCGGCCCTTCTCCTCGATCCAGGTGCCGTGCGAGGCGCCGGCCCGGTCGAGGAGGGCGGGGAGTTCGGCGCGGACCGCGGCGATGCCAGGGTGCGGGGGCGGTGCGGTGATCTCGCCGGTCGCCGCGTCCCAGCGCTCGGCGCCGTAGTGGCCGAGGACGACGAGGTGTTCCAGGCCGGGTACGCCGGCGAAGCCGCCGTAGCGGACGGCCACCTCGGCCGGGCGGCCGGTGACGACGGCGACGGCGGCCACCTTCGGCGCGAGTGCGGCGAGCACCGGTACGGCGTCCGGGTGGGCCCGCGCCTGCTCGGGGTCGGCGACGATCGGTGCGAGGGTGCCGTCGAAGTCGAGGCCGACGAGAGCGGACCCGGGGCGCGCGAGAAGCGCGGCGAGACCGTCGCGACCGGCGGCCGTGCGGGGCGTCGGGAGGGGTTCCGTGATGTGGGTTCCCATGGGCCGACACTATCGCGCCCCGTCAGGCGCGCGGGTCCGTGTCGATGCGCGCCTCCACCGCGTGGCCACGACCACCCCCCACCGGCACCGCGCCCTTCAGGGGCGCGGGGAACTGCGCGACAAGCCCCCAACCGGCTGGCAGATGCAGACGCGCCCGTCAGGGGCGCGGGGAACTGCGCGACAAGCCCCCAACCGGCTGGCAGATGCAGACGCGCCCGTCAGGGGCGCGGGGAACTGCGCGACCAGCCCCCACCGACGCGCACATGCAGACGGTCGATGGGGGGCGAAGGGGGCGCAGCCCCATGGAGGACGGGACGGGTAGGGGCGGCGGGGGCGAGAACCCCCGGCCTCAGCGTTCCGAGCGGCGCGCCTCCCGTACCCGGCGCAGCCGGTTCACCGTCACCGGGTCGTGGGCCAGCGCCCGCTCGTCGTCCAGCAGGGCGTTCAGAAGCTGGTAGTAGCGCACCGGAGCCAGGTCCAGTTCCTCGCGAATCGCGCGTTCCTTCGCGCCGGGGCTGGGAAAGCCCCGGCGTTCCAGGGCGAGGATGGCCTGTTCGCGTGCGCCCAGTTCATGCCGGTCCATGGCGAGAACCGTAGCGCTCAGCCGGTCCCGGCCGTACGGCTGTCGGCCGTCGCCGCCTCGGCCTGGAGCCGGGTGAGGACGCCGCTCGGGCTGCCGCTCGGGCTCACCGCCGTACCGATCTGCTTCTTGATGTCGGCGCTGACGGCGGCCCAGGAGGTCTTGCCCACCGGGTAGAGCTCGGAGGTCGGGAGCTGCTCCAGGAAGGGCCGCAGCTGCTTGTCCTGGGGCTGCGTGGAGTCGGCCATCGTCTGGGACGCGGACGTGGTGACGGGCAGCAGGCCGTACTCGCGGGAGAAGGCGAGGACGTTCTTCTCGCTGTAGACGTAGTCGAGGAAGTCGCCCACCTGGTCGGCGTGGCCGTTCTGCCGGAAGGCCGCCATCCAGTCGGCGACGCCCATGGACGCGGTGCTGGTGGTCTGGCCGGCGCGGGCCGGCATCGGCACGGTGCCGAACTTCACGCCCTTCTTCTCGGCCTGCTTGATCAGCGTGGGGTGGCCGTTGAGCATGCCGACCTGGCCGTCGGCGAAGGCGGCGAACGCGGTCGCGCGGTTCAGGTTGCCCGGTGCCACCGGGCCGGTCAGGTCCTTGCCGACCAGCTCGTCCTTGAGCCAGCTGAGGGTGTTGACGTTCTGCGCGGAGTCGATGGTGTACGTGCCGCTGTCGTCGGTGTAGCCGCTGCCGCCGCTGAGCAGCCACTGCATGGTCTCGGCCTGCGCCTCCTCCGGGCCGAGCGGCAGCGCGTACGGGTACTTCACGCCGTCCGCCTTGAGCGCCTTCGCGTCGGCCGCGAGCTCGTCCCAGGTGGTGGGCGGGGTGGTGATGCCGGCCTCGGAGAACAGTGTCTTGTTGTAGAAGAGGACACGCGTGGAGGCGGCGAAGGGTATGCCGTACTGGGCGTGCTTCCACTGGCCCGCCTCGGCGAGCTGGGACGGGAAGTCGGCCTGGACCGGGATGGAGAGCAGGTCGCCGGCCTCGTACAGCTTGCCGGCGGCCGCGTAGTCGGCGTACGAGCCGATCTGCGCCAGGTCGGGGGCCTGGCCGGCGTCGACCATGTCCTTGACCTTGCGGTCGACGTCGTTCCACGAGTAGACGGTGACGTCGATCTTCACGCCGGAGTGCCGGGCCTCGTACGCCGCGGTCAGCTTGTCCCAGTACTTCTGGGAGCTGTTGGCGGCGGAGTCCCCGTAGTCGGCGGCGACGAGTCTGAGGGTGACGTCCGAGGATCCCGTCGTCCCGCATCCACCGAGGACCGCCGTCATGCCCGTTGCGGACACCACCGCGATCATTCCTGCCCTACGCCGCCGCACGTGTACTGCTCCTGTCCCACTGTCTCGTCGTTCAATATGTCTGACCAATAAGGTCTACACCACGCAAGTGGACTAGACCTCTCACGGGTCGGCGGGCCACACTGTTCCCGTGAGACATGTCATCGCCCTGGACGTGGGCGGCACCGGAATGAAGGCCGCGCTGATCGGCCCGGACGGCGAGCTGCTCCACCAGGACCGCCGGGCGACCGGCCGGGACCGTGGCCCCGACGCCGTCGTCACCGCCATCCTCGACTTCGCCGCCGACCTGCGGGCCTACGGCGAGCGGCACCTCGGCGAGCCGCCCTCGGCGGCCGGCGTCGCGGTCCCCGGCATAGTGGACGAGCCCGCCGGCGTCGCGGTCTTCGCGGCCAACCTCGGCTGGCGCGACGTCCCGCTGCGCGCCCTCCTCGCCGACCACCTGGGCGTCCCGGTCGCCCTCGGCCACGACGTGCGCACCGGCGGCCTGGCCGAGGGCCGGCTCGGCGCGGGCCGGGGCGCGGACCGCTTCTTCTTCGTGGCCCTCGGCACCGGGATCGCGGGCGGGTTCGGCCTGGACGGCCGGGTGGAGTCGGGCGCGCACGGCTTCGCGGGCGAGATCGGCCATGTGGTCGTGCGGCCGCAGGGCACCCTCTGCCCGTGCGGGCAGCGCGGCTGCCTGGAGCGGTACGCGTCGGCCGCCGCCGTGAGCGAGGCCTGGGCGAAGGCCTGCGGCGACCCGGACGCGGACGCCGCCGACTGCGCGAAGGCCGTCACGTCCGGCGACCCGAACGCCGTCCGGGTGTGGGGGGAGGCGGTGGGCGCCCTGGCCGACGGGCTGGTCACGGCCGTCACCCTGCTGGACCCTCGCGTCCTGATCATCGGCGGCGGCCTGGCGGAGGCGGGAGACGTGCTCTTCGACCCGCTGCGGGAGGCGGTACGGACCCGGGTGACCTTCCAGAAGCTCCCGGCGATCGTCCCGGCCGAACTGGGAGACACGGCCGGCTGTCTGGGGGCGGGCCTGCTCGCCCAGAACCTGTTGACCACGACGACTGCGGAGGTAACCCCCTGATGGCCGCGACCGAGCCGCACTACAGCGCCCCCGAAGGGGCGCGGGGCAGTGTCCAATTTGCGGCTACCGCCGCGCGGGCGCGATCAGCCCCCACGCACCCGCAGCCCGGAACGCACGGCCTGATCCTCGACGGCGCCCGGGTCGTCCTCCCCACCGGAGTCGTGGAAGACGCCCGACTCGCGGTCGACGGCACGAAAATCACCGCCACCCCCGCCGAGAACGCCCCCCGGATCGATCTCACCGGCCACTGGCTCCTGCCAGGATTCGTGGACATCCACAACCACGGCGGCGGCGGAGCCTCCTTCAGCTCGGGCACGGCGGAGGAGATCCTCACCGGCGTCCACACGCACCGCACCCACGGCACGACCACCCTGGTCGCCTCCACCGTCACCGACGACATGGACGTCCTCGTCCGCCAGGCCGGTCTCCTCTCCGAACTCACCGAACAGGGCGAGATCGCCGGCATCCACTTCGAGGGCCCCTTCATCTCCCCCTGCCGCAAGGGCGCCCACTCCGAGGCGCTGCTGCGGGACCCGGACCCGGCGGCGGTCCGCAAGCTGGTCGACGCGGCGCGCGGGCAGGCCCGGATGGTCACCCTCGCCACCGAACTCCCCGGCGGCATCGAGTCGGTACGGCTCCTCGTGGAGCACGGCGTGCTGGCCGCCGTCGGGCACACGGACGCGACGTACGAGCAGACGGTGGCGGCGATCGAGGCGGGCGCCACGGTCGCCACCCACCTCTTCAACGCGATGCCCCCGCTGGGCCACCGCGCCCCCGGTCCGATCGCCGCCCTCCTGGAGGACGAGCGGGTGACGGTCGAGCTGATCAACGACGGCACGCACCTGCACCCGGCCGCCCTGCAACTCGCCTTCCACCACGCGGGCCCGGAGCGGGTCGCCTTCATCACGGACGCGATGGACGCGGCCGGCTTCGGCGACGGCCGCTACCTGCTGGGTCCGCTGGAGGTGGACGTCACCGACGGAGTCGCCCGGCTCGCGGACAGCGGTGCCATCGCCGGCTCCACGCTGACACTGGACCGCGCGCTGCGGCGGGCGGTGACGGTCGACGGACTGCCCGTCGAGCACGCCGTCGCCGCGCTGTCCGCCAACCCGGCCCGGCTGCTGGGCCTCCACGACCGCGTCGGCTCCCTGGAGCCCGGCAAGGACGCCGACCTGCTCGTCCTCGACGCGGACTTCACACTGAAGGGCGTGATGCGGAAGGGCGCGTGGGTGGTCGCACCCGAACTTCCCTGATCATGACCATGCTTTGGCAGACGGCGGCCTAGGCCGGACCGCCGTCTCCTTGGCATGATCGAGGCCCCCCGACGACGGCACGGGCCCACGCGAGGGAGGTCGCCCGGTGATCCTCACCGTCACGCTGAACACCGCCCTGGACATCACCTACCGGGTCGGTGCCCTGCGCCCGCACGCCTCGCACCGCGTCTCGGACGTCACCGAACGGCCGGGCGGCAAGGGCGTGAACGTGGCCCGGGTGCTGGCCGCGCTGGGGTACGAGACGACGGTGACGGGGTTCGCGGGCGGGGCCACCGGGCAGGCGGTACGGGACCTCCTCTCGGACACCCCGGGCGTGCGGGACGCACTGCTGCCGGTCACCGGTCCGACCCGCCGCACCATCGCCGTCGTGGACGAGCTGACGGGCGACACGACCCAGCTGAACGAGCCGGGCCCGCAGATAGCCCCCGCCGAGTGGGGCGCCTTCCTCGACCACTACGAGGAACTGCTGCGCGGTGCCTCGGCGGTGGCGCTGTGCGGGAGCCTGCCGCCGGGGGTGCCGGTGGGAGCGTACGCGGGGCTGACCAAGGCCGCGCGGGCCGCCGCCGTCCCCGTCCTCCTCGACACCAGCGGGGAGCCGCTGCGGCGCGGGGTCGCGGCCCGACCCGACCTGGTCAAGCCGAACGCGGACGAACTGGCCGAGCTGACCGGGTCCCACGATCCGTTGCGCGCGACCCAGGACGCCCGCCGCCGCGGCGCCCGCGCGGTGGTCGCCTCCCTGGGCGCCCAGGGCCTGCTGGCCCTCACCCCGGAGGGCCGCTGGCGCGCCACCCCACCCACCCGCGAACACGGCAACCCGACCGGCGCCGGCGACTCGGCACTTGCCGGACTCCTCTCCGGCCTGGTCGACCAACTCCCCTGGCCGGACCGCCTCACCCGCGCGGTCGCCCTCTCCGCGGCAACGGTACGCGCCCCGGCAGCGGGCGAGTTCGAACAGGCAGCCTACGAGAAGCTGCTGGGCCAGGTCACGGTGACGGGTGGGACGGCGGCCCCTTAACCCTTGTTCGTGTGCTTGCCCTGCTGCACCCACAGCTGGTCCAGCAGGACGTCGCAGCTGTCGCCGCTCTGGCAGGACAGGGAGATCGTGTTGGTGCCCTTGGTGAGGGTGGGGTACGTGTAGCTGGTCGTCCAGGCGTTGGCCGGGTCGCTCTGCCCCGTGTAGTTCTTCAGCGGAAACTTGCTGCCGAACGGCTTGCCGTTGATGGACAGCGTCATGCTCTCGTCCTGTACGGCGCTGTAGTGCGCGAAGACGGTGTACAGGCCGTCCGCCGGAATGCCGTCGACCGTCCAGGTGACGCCGGCGCCCGTGTGGTTGAGGTTCGTGACGTAGATGCCGCCCTGGGCCTTCGCACCCTTCACGTCCGAGGCCAGGCTCGCGCCGCCGTCGAGACGGAGGGCCTTCGCGTCGATCGGCGTGATGTCACCCGTGGCCGACGCCGAGCTGGTGCTCGACGGGGACGGGGACGCGCTCGCCGACTGGGTCGGGGTGGTGGAGGCTCCGCCGCCCGCCTTGTTGTCGTCGCCGTTGCCGTTCATCATCGCGATGCTGATGCCGATGACGACAGCGGCGACGACCGCGACGGCGCCGATGAGGATGCCCTTGGTGTTGGGGCCCCGGCCGCGGCCGGGGTTCGGCGGGGCCTGGCGGGAGGCCGGGGCGCCGCCCGGGAAGGTCTCCGGGGCCTGGTAGGCCGCGTTCGGCTGCTGGCCGTAGCCGCCGGCCTGCTGCTGGGGGATGGTCTGGCCGCCGTACGGCGACTGCGGCGCCTGCTGCTGGCCGCCGTACGTGCGCTCGCCGACCGAGCGCACCCTGCTGACCTGATGCGGGTAGCCGTAGCCACCGGAGCCGGACGGCGGCTGGGCCCCTCTGGCCTGACCATCGGCGTACAGGTAGCCGAACGGGTCGTCGTCCTCGGGCGTGCTCGCGCCGTTGTCGCCGGGCGTCATCCCTTGGTACTCCTCAACAGGTGCGGGCGGATGCGATACGGGGTATTGAGAGTCGAGCCTACCCGGTCTGACTGAGCCAAACGGGTGACTCGTACCGCATCAGCGCGACGACCTGCGGATCATCCGGCACGTCGATGCGCTTTGGGACGAGATCGTTTCTCTACGTACATCCGCTCGTCGGCGGATTTCAGGACCTCGTCCGCCGTCATGCCGCAGTGCGCCCACCCGATGCCGAAGCTGGCGCCCACCCGGACGGCCCGGCCCTCGGCGCGGATCGGCTGGATGATCTCGTTGCGCAGGCGTACGGCGAGGTCCTGGGCGTCGGCCTTGCCGAGGCCGTCGGCGAGGATCACGAACTCGTCGCCGCCGAGGCGGGCCACCGTGTCACCGTCCCGGACGGCTCTGCCGAGGCGCCGGGCGACCTCGATGAGGACGGCGTCGCCCGCGTTGTGGCCGAACCGGTCGTTGATGGACTTGAAGCCGTCCAGGTCGCAGAAGAGCACCGCGAGCCCCTTGGTGCCGTCGTCGCGGCCGTCCTCGGGGGCGACGGTGTGCACGTGGTGGTCGTAGCCCCCGTCGTACGACGCCGACGGCGACGCCGACGTGCCGGCGAAGTCGAAGCCGTGGCCGTTGGCGTCGTAGGCGGGGTGGTGGCCGTAGGCCGCGTCCAGGGACTCCAGGCCGCCCCCGGCGTCGGTGCGGCTGCAGAGCCGGGAGGAGAGCCGGGAGCGCAGCTCGGCGGAGTTCGGGAGGCCGGTGAGGGAGTCGTGGGAGGCGCGGTGGGCGAGCTGGAGCTCGCGGCGCTTGCGTTCCTCTATGTCCTCGACGTGGGTGAGGAGGAAGCGGGGGCCGTCGGCGGCGTCCGCGACGACGGAGTTGCGCAGCGAGACCCAGACGTAGGTGCCGTCGCGGCGGCCGAGGCGGAGTTCGGCGCGGCCGCCCTCCGCGGAGGTGCGCAGCAGGGTGCCGATGTCCTCGGGGTGGACCAGGTCGGAGAAGGAGTAGCGGCGCATCGCGGAGGCGGGGCGGCCCAGGAGGCGGCACAGGGCGTCGTTGGAACGCAGTATCCGGCCGTGCTGGTCGCCGCCCATCTCGGCTATCGCCATGCCCGAGGGGGCGTACTCGAAGGCCTGCCGGAAGCTCTCCTCGCTGGCCCGCAGCGCCTGCTGCTCGCGCTCCAGCCGGACCAGGGCCCGCTGCATGTTGGCCCGCAGGCGCGCGTTGCTGATCGCTATCGCGGCCTGGAAGGCGTACATCTGCAGGGCCTCGCGGCCCCAGGCGCCGGGGTGGCGGCCGTTGCGCGGGCGGTCGACGGAGATCACGCCGAGCAGTTCGCCGCAGGAGCTGCCGGATATGCCGGGCGTGTACATCGGGGCGAAGAGCCGGTCCGAGGGGTGCCACTCGTCCTCGAACCGGGGTGCGGGCCCGTCGGTGTACCACTGCGGGACGTCGTCGTCGTCGAGGATCCAGCCCTCGGTGTGCGGTATGAAGACGAGGTCGCCCCACTTCTCGCCCATGTTCAGTCGCCGCTCCCAGGATTCCCTGGAGCCGACCCGCCCGGTGATCAGGGCCTCGGCGGCGGAGTTGCCGGAGAAGGCGGCGACCACGAGGTCGCCGTCGGGGCGCACGAGGTTGACGCAGGCCATCTCGTAGTTCAGCGCGTTGATCACGCCGTCGGCGACGGTCTGCAATGTGTCCGCCAGGCTGCGGGCCGTGTTCATGTCGGCCATGACCTGGTGCAGCTGTCGCAGGGACGCAAGGCGGACGTACGGCTCCGACTCGGTCTCCATGCTCGCCCTCCCCCCGAGACCTCGTAGCGAATCAAGGGTCTGCTTCGGCGCTACTTTTCCCCGCCACTGAATCACAGCGCGCTGCCCACTCGGTACACAGGGTCAACAATTACCGTCCCTTGTGACTCAAGTCACAGGAGAACGTGAACAATTGCGTGGAGTTTCTGCGTTTTCCCTGTGTGCTTACTGAACCCAGCCTTTGTGGGCGTGTGCACATGATGCACGTTACGGCCCTTCAGGGGGCCATGCCCGGCCCTTGGTCCTAGGACCCGGCTCGGGCCGATGACCGATGCGGCGGCGCCGGGTCCGACACTAGCGTTTCCGGCGTGCTGAAGACTCCCTCCCCCGCCGCCGCAGAAGCCACCGGGCATGCTGTGGGGGTGAGCAACGAAGCGTTCAAGGCCGCCATGTCCCGGCTGGCCGCCGGCGTGGTCCTGGTGACCGCGCGGGAGCCGTCGCTGGACCCGGACGACCCGCTGGCCCCGGCCGGCGAGGACGTCGGCATGACCGCCACCGCGTTCCTGTCGGTGTCGCTCGACCCACCGTTGGTGCTGGTCAGCCTGCGTACGGGGGCCCGCATGGACGACCTCCTCGACGAGCAGCCGCTGTGGGCGGTCTCCGTGCTCACCGAGAGCCAGCGGCACATCGCCGGCCGCTTCGCGATGAAGGGCCGCATCAGCGACCGGCTGCTCTTCGAGGACATCCCGTACGTCCGCGGCGAGGCGACCGGCGCCCCCCTGGTCGGCGGCGCGCTGGCGACCCTGGAGTGCCGCACCGAACAGCGGGTCACCGCGGGCGACCACACCCTCGTCATCGGCCGCGTTCTCACCGCCGAACTCCCGAGCACGGAAGGCGGCCCGCTGATGTATTTCCGGGGCCGGTATCGCCAGTTGGGATGAAACCGCGCGGTCCGTTTCCGAGAATTCCGTGGGCAGTCGCCGAACGGCCCTTCCGGGGTGCGCGGATGTCCTCTCCCGCTCCGCCTCGAAGAAGTGACCACCGCGAATTCGGCGGCGGCACTGGCGCATTCGTGTCCGGCCCGACTCGGTCTCAGGGCGTGGTTACGCGGACGTGGCGGAGTGACCGGCCATCAAGTGGTCGACGAGCGCCAGCAGCACGTCGCGGCCGTCCCCCCGGTCGCGGGCGTCGCAGAGCACCAGCGGCACCTGGGGATCGAGGGCGAGTGCCGCGCGGATCTCCTCCGCGGTCCGGTCGCGGACCCCGTGGAAGCAGTTGACGCCGACGACGAAGGGGATGCCGCGGCTCTCGAAGAAGTCGATCGAGGCGAAGCTCACCTCCAGCCGTCGGGTGTCGACCAGGACCACCGCGCCCATCGCCCCGTTGACCAGGTCGTTCCACATGAACCAGAAGCGCTCCTGGCCGGGGGTGCCGAACAGGTAGACCACGAGGTCGTCGCTGATGGTGATCCGCCCGAAGTCCAGCGCGACGGTGGTGGTGACCTTGCCGTTCACCCCCTCCAGGTCGTCCACTCCGACGCCGGCCCGCGTCAGGTACTCCTCGGTGTGCAGCGGGGCGACCTCGCTCACCGCGCCGACCAGAGTCGTCTTCCCGACGCCGAACCCGCCTGCGACCAGGATCTTCACCGCCAGGGGAGCCGCGTCCGCAAGGCCGACCGCGTGGTCAGAGCTTGCGTAGTCCATCTCTCACCGCCTCGAGGGTAGTCATGTCGGAACGGCCGCCGGCCCGGGTGAGCGACTGCGGCGAACGGGCCCACAGGTAGCCGGAGTCGACCAGATCGCCGATGAGGATCTTGGTCAACGACACCGGGAGGCCCAGCTTGGCGGCGACTTCCACCACGGCCTTGGGGTCCCGGCAGAGCCCGAGGATCGTACGGTGCTCCGGCTGCATCCTGCGCACCGCGAGCGCCGCCTGCGTGGTGACCTCGGGCAGCGTCGTCACCAGCGTGATCAGCGTCAGATCCGTCCGCTCGGGGGTCGTGCGCCCGCTGGTGATCGTGTAGGGACGGACCAGTTGCTCGTCGGCGGCGTCGTCGTCGAACCCCTCGGTCCAGTGCTTCATCCGGCTCTCCCCGCGTCATCGGGTAGCGGAGTACGCGTGTCGGTGCCCAGCCGCTGGCCGACCTGCTGGACCAGGGTGTGCATCGCGACACTCATCAACTCGGCGTCGACCGCCTGGGAGGCGGTCACCGCCAGGTGGGTGCCGCGGCCCGCGGAGATCACGAACAGCCACAGGTCGGCCATCTCCACGATGACCTGGTGCACCGGGCCGCCGCCGAAGAGCTGCCCGGCGCCGCGGGCGAGGCTCTGCTGGCCGGTGGCGATCGCGGCGAGCCGCTCGGCGTCCGAGCGGTCGATGGTCCGCGAACGGCTCATCACCAGGCCGTCGTCCGACAGCACGATGGCGTGCCGGGTTCCCGTGACCTGGTCGACCAGGCCGTCCAGAAGCCAGTCCAGATCCGCGTCGGTGGCCGTCGTACGCTGCGTCATTCTCGATCATCCGTCCTAGGAGAGCCGGTCGGGCGAGGCGGCCCCTTCACCGCTGCCTCCGCCGGAGCCGGTACCGTCACCGCTGCCGTCGTTGTCGCCGCTGTCGTGGCCGATGTCGTGGCCGGCTGCGCCACCGCCCCTGTCACCGGTGCCGTCGTCCGGGTCACCGCCGCCGCGGGCCAGCCGGGACTGCCGCTGGAACGCGCCGATCGTGGCCCCGGACCGGCCGGGCCGGTCCGGGAACGTCCAGAGGCCCGGCTCGTCCGGCTCCGCCTGCCCGGCCGGTTCCGCCGGGATCTGGAGTTCGGGGGCCAGGCTGGCCTGGCGGACCCGCTGGGGCAGCGGCCGCGCCGCGGCCGGCGCGGACGGGGATGCCTCGTCCTCGTCCGGAGGCCGGAGCGCGGGGGCGGTGACGTGCGCCATCGCGTGTCCCTTGGCGCGGGTGGGCAACCGCCCGCCCTCGTACGGCGCCCGCGGTCCGGCACCGGCGTCGTGCGGGTGCGGCCGCGGACCGGGCAGGTGCGGCAGGACGTCCGCGGGGAGCTCGACCGGCTGGGGTGCCGTGCGGGGCTCTTCCACCACCACCTGTTCCGGCAGCAGCACGACCACCCGGGTGCCGCCGAAGGCGGACGGCCGCAGCTCCACCCGCAGGCCCAGACCCGCCGACAGCCGGGCGACCACGTACAGGCCGAGCCGTACGTCGTCGGCCTGGGTCATCACGTCGAGCTGCGGCGGCGCCTCCATCAGGGCGTTGGCGGCGGCGTAGTGCTCGGGCTCCATGCCCAGGCCGCGGTCCTCGATCTCCACCGCGACGCCCCGGCCGACCCTCGCGGCCCGTACCTCGACCGGGGTCGGCGGCTTGGAGAAGGCGGCGGCGTTCTCCATCAGCTCCGCCAGGATGTGCACCAGCGTGCCCACCGCCCGCTCGGACACCCACGGCTCGTCCTCGACGTCGATCGTGATCCGGCGGTAGTCCTGCACCTCGCCCTGCGCGGCGCGCAGCACGTCGAGCAGCCGGACCGGCTTGCGCCAGCGGCGCTGCGGCTGGCCGCCGCCGAGGATGACCAGGTTCTCCTCGTAGCGGCGCAGCCGGGCGGTGAGGTGGTCCAGGTCGAACAGGCCCTCCAGCACCTCGGGATCCTCGTGCCTGCGTTCCAGCTCGTCCAGCTTGCGCAACTGGAGGCCGATGAGGATCTGGGTGCGCCGGGCGATCCGCTGGAGCAACCGCTCGAAGCCGCGGTGCTGTTCGGCCTGCCGCACGGCGGTGGCCACCGCGCTGCGGCTGGCCGCGTTCAGGGCTCGCCCGAGCTCGCCGAGTTCGTCGGGGGTGGGCTCGACCAGCCGGACCTCGCGGTCCACGTCCACGTCCTCGCCGCGCTCCAGCCGGGACACCACGTCGGGCAGCCGCTGCTGGAGTTCCACGGCTTCCTCGCGCAGGGCGTCGATGCGCCGGCGCAGCAGGACGGTGAGACGCCAGCTGGCGAGGACGACCAGGATCACGGCGAGCAGGCCGGCGGCGCTGATGACGATCAGGGCCCACTGGAGCCCGCTGACGCTGTCGGCGGAGACCTTGTCGAGGTGCTCGACCCGGACCAGGACCAGATTCAGCAGCAGCGGGCGGTTGGCGTCCAGCGCGGTGCGCCACTGGGTGTGGATCCGGCCGAGCTCCAGCTCACCCTGCGAGTGGTGGGGGCCGGCGACGATGACCTGCTCCTCCAGGTTGTGCTGGACTCCCCACGACTTGGCGGACGTCATCTTCCTGTACGCGTCGAGTTCGGCACCGGTGAGGCCGAGGGAGACCCGCTGGAGCAGGTACTCCTGTGAGCCGACGGCATCGACGAACACGTCGTATTCGCTGACCTTCAGATGCCCGGTCTGCCAGTCGCGCCCGAGCAGGGCGTCCTCGCGCCCGATCCTGTCGATGGCGCCGTTGAGGTCGACCAGGGTGTTCGTCAGCAGGGCCACTTCGGCGTTGCTCCGGCGGCCGAGCGCGGTGAAGACGCCGGTCAGCGAGTCGATGGTGCCGCCGTAGTAGTCGAACGCCGCCTGCTGGCCGGCCGACCCGGTGTCCACCGCCTTGCGCTGCTCGGCGAGCCGGTCGAGATCGCGCACGGTGGCGGACAGAGCCGTGCCGAGACCCTGCTGCCCGTGCGAGGTGCTCTCGTCCGCCACCCGGCGGAAACCGGTCACCGCCTTGTCGGTCGCCGCACGCGCCGCGACCAGCCTGCCGCGGGTGGCGGGGCCGGGGTCGGCCTGCATCTCCGCGGTGAGCCGCCGCTCCTCGTCGAGGGACTGGAAGAGGACGGACGACGGCCGGCCCAGCGAGGTGCTCAGGTCGCTCTGGGTCTTCTCCGTCTGCCAGCGGGTGGCCAGCTGGTAGGTGCTCAGGCCCCACAAGGGCGCGAGCGCGAGGACCGGTACGACCACGAGGATGATCAGAACGGTACGCAGGGGCAGTCGCCCGGAGCTGCCGCCCGCCCCTTCCGGACGTGAGAGAAGGTCAGCCGAGGCCGGCAGCGCGTCCGATGGCTGGTTCTCGACGGCCACGCTTCTGCCCCGTCCACCCCCAAACCTGCCAAATCCGGTCACCTTAGGGACACTCCCCCCACCGTCCGGTGCATCCATGGAGAAAAAAATCGCCAAAGCCCGGCGACTGGTGGCAGATAGTAGCCACATCAATCGAAGTCCGTAAACGTTTTGCGCTCACCGCACGGATCCGCCGGGTGGCGGAGCGAAGTCCTGGCCGGCCGGTCCACAACCGTCGCTCGACCGCGACTGCGAACGACCGACGGCGACCGCCGAAGCCATGGCCGAGGGGGCGATGACCCGCCCGCTGCCCGTTCGGCCCTCCGGACAGTCGTCGCGGAGGGACCGCGGACCGGCCACCCGGCGGGTTGTCGGCAGCTCAGCCGCTACAGGCGAGGCGCGCCGCCCCGGCCCGCCGACGCGGGTCCGGACTCCGGCAGTGAGCAGTCCGTGGGCGAGCTCGGTGGCCCCGTGGCCGACCGCCGGGAACAGGTCGTCGTTCTCGACTGCGCATGCCGACGGAAGGATCGCCCCGCAGACCGCGGGGACCGTGTCACGACCAGTCGCGGCCTGTGCGCCCGCGCTTGGTCTCCGAGCGCTGCTTCTTCTCCCGCAGCCGGCGTTCGTTGATCCCACGCGGGATGCGGGTCGGCCGACGCGGCTTGGGCGGCGGCGCGGTGGCCTCCGCGAGGAGCGCGGCGAGGCGTACGGCGGCGGTCTCACGGTTACGCCACTGCGAACGGTGCTCGGACGCCCGCACGACGACCGCCCCGTCCACCAGGCGTCCGGCCAGCCGCTCCAGCGCCCGCTCCTTCCACACCGGCGGCAGCGCCTCGGTGTTCGCCAGGTCGAAGCGCAGCTCCACCTGCGAGTCACTGGTGTTGACGTGCTGCCCGCCGGGCCCGGAGGACCGCGAGAAACGCCAGGTGAGCTCGGCCTCGGGGAGCGAGACGGAGCCGCGGATGACGTATGGACCGGACATACCCCCTATGGTCGCGCGGCTGACCGGCGCACGTCACGCGAATAAGTTCCTCACCCGTTTGGCAAAGAAGGTAAAGGAAGCTGGAACCTTCGGTACCCCTCGTGGCGTTCATACCGGTAGCTGTAGCTTCAAGCCCGTACGCCGCACGGCCGTACGCATACGAGGGAAAGGACCCCCGACCATGGCTGTAAGCCTCTCCAAGGGTGGCAACGTCTCGCTCACCAAGGAGGCTCCGGGCCTGACCGCCGTCACCGTGGGCCTCGGCTGGGACGTCCGCACCACCACCGGCACGGACTTCGACCTCGACGCCTCGGCCATCGCGGTCAACGGACAGGGCAAGGTCTACTCCGACGCCCACTTCGTCTTCTTCAACAACAAGAACACCCCGGACAACTCCATCGTCCACACCGGCGACAACCGCACGGGCGAGGGCGCCGGCGACGACGAGGCGATCAACGTCAACCTGGCCGCCCTGCCGGCCGACATCGACAAGATCGTCTTCCCGGTCTCCATCTACGACGCCGAGAACCGCGGCCAGAACTTCGGCCAGGTCCGCAACGCCTACATCCGCATCGTCAACCAGGCCGGCGGCGCCGAGATCGCCCGCTACGACCTCTCCGAGGACGCGGCGACGGAGACCGCCATGGTCTTCGGCGAGCTGTACCGCAACGGCGCGGAGTGGAAGTTCCGCGCGGTCGGCCAGGGTTACGCCTCCGGCCTGGTCGGCATCGCCCAGGACTTCGGCGTCAACGTCTGAGAGACGCTGCGCTGAGCGGGAGCCCCTGGCCGCGTGGGTGCGGCCGGGGGTCCCGGCGCGGGATCAGTGCGCCGACGCGTACGACACGAAGGCCGCCCAGGCGGAGGGGGCGAGCGCGAGCCGGGGGCCGGGTGCGGCGGCCGGGGGTGTGTGGGGGTACTTGGAGTCGCGGATGTGGATGGTGGTGGGGGTGGGGGCTATTTCCAGGCAGGAATCGCCGTTGTTGCCGTCGCTGTAGCTGCTCTTGAACCAGGCGAGGGCGACTTCTACGCAGGACTCGCCGTTGGTGCCGTCGCTGTAGCTGCTCTTGAACCAGGTCAGGTCGGCAATGTTCTTGGCGGAGGCCTTGCGGATCATGATTCCCCCAGCAGTTGTTCGATGAAGGTCGACGACTCCCGAGGTGAGAGCGCCTGCGCCCGGATGGTGCCATATTGCAGCTCGATGACACGAAGCTGCCTCGGATCAGTGGTCGGGCGCCCGTTGAACGTGCCTTCGGCGCGTCCCACGGCAGTTCCGTCAGGGAATTTCAGCAACTCAATCCTGCCGTCAAGCCCGGGATGGGCATCGGCGGCCGTCGGCATCACTTGAAGTGTGACGTTCCGCAACCGCCCCACCTCCAGCAGGTGTTCGAGTTGCCGTTGGTGCACCATTCTGCCTCCGACCGGTCGGCGCAGCACGGTCTCTTCCAGCACGAAGTGAATCGACGGGGCCGGATCCCGCTCAAAAACCGTCCGCCGAGCCAAGCGAGCGGTCACCATGCGTTCCACGTCATCCGGCGAGTACGGCGGTTGCGCAGCCTCGATCAGCGCACGCGCGTGCTCTTCCGTCTGCAACAGCCCGCTGATGCTGTTGCACACGTACACCCCGATCTCGACCGCCTGCCCCTCCGCCTTCGCCAGCTCCCGCACCTTCTTCGGATACCGGACCCTCTTCACGTCCTCCCACGTCGCCGCGATCAGCCCACCGGCTCCCAGGACCTCGTCCGCCCGGTTCAGGTACTCCTGCCGGGGGATCCGCTTCCCTCCCTCCACTTTGTAGACCATGTCCTCCCCGTAGCCGACGGCCTCCCCGAACTCGGCGGCGCGCATCCCCACCGCCTCGCGCCGCAGTTTCAGCTGACGTCCGACGGTGGTGATGACGGCCACTCCCCAGTCGTCGTCCGGGTCGACCTCCCACCCGGGCTCGGCCACCTCACCGTCCACGGTCATCCCGCACACCCCTCCCTCCGACAGCCAGGACAGCACTGGACAAGCGCCGGACAGTCACCGTACGTAGCGCTTCCATCACTGTTCACGGTACGCACGGGCGGCCACGCTGGGTGACGTGAACGACGAAATCTCCACCCCCCTCCGGAACATGAGCCTGCGCCTGTCCCCCACGCCGCGAGGCGCACGCCTGGCGCGGCTGCTGACCGCCGAGCAACTCCGCACGTGGGGACTGCCCCTGGACCCGGCGACGCAGATCGTGGCGGAGCTGGCGGCGAACGCGGCGACGCACGGGCGGGTGCCAGGACGCGACTTCGGCCTCCTCCTCTACGTCGTGGGGAGCACCCTGCGCATCGAGGTGACGGACACGCGCGGTGACCTCCAGCCACAGCCCCAACCCTGCGCACCGGCCGCGGAGTCGGGCCGGGGCCTCGTCCTCGTCGACGCGCTCGCCGACAAGTGGGGCGTAACGCCGGGGCTGTCGCCGCGCAAGACGGTGTGGGCCGAGATCGAGGTGCACCCGTAGCCCGGAAACGCGGACCCCGGGTGCGCGGGACGTCACCACCAAAGAACGACGGGAGAAAGAACTCCCACCAAACCCCACCCCTCCCGCCCGTCGCGCAGAGTCACTCCCGCGAGTGAATATGCCCAAGTCAGCTGGATTTGAGGCGGGTTGGGTGCCCTACGCTCAGCGCACCAACCGCAGAAAAAACTTCGGCCCCCGCCGGGACGGCAATCCCAGTGCGAGGGCCTGACCACCCAGGAAGTAGCAGCCTTCCCGATGGATACGAAAAACCCTAGCGCGCCCTCCTGCGCCGAGTCTCCTGTTGCCGCCAGGAAGCACCCGAACCGGGGGTCAGGCGGTCTCCTGCACGACAACGCCCGCCACACCTCCCACTTCGTGGTGATCGGCAACCACCTAGCCCAGCACCCCACCCTCTCGGCGCTCGCGATCGGCCTCGGGGTGCACATCCAGTCGCTCCCCAAGGGCGCCCAGGTCGACATCAAAACCCTGGCGCTGCGCTTCCCGGAGGGGAGGGACCGTATCGGCGCGGCCCTGCGGGAACTGGAGGCCGAGGGGTACCTGCGGCGCGAGCGGGAGCGGATCCCCGACGGGCGGATCGTCACCCGCACGGTCTCCTGCAACAAGCCCGGGCACCGGACCGCCACGGCCGAGACCCCCGACCGGCCCGCCCGGCGCGCGAAGACCGCCACGGACAAGCCGCCTCCCCGCAAGCGCCTCCCCGCCGTACCGCAGCCCTGCACCGCCTCCCCGGCACTCCTCGGCACAGCCCTCGACATCCTCGCCGGCCTCCGCCGCCGCGACCCCCGCCTGTTCCTCTCCGCCACGGACGCCGAGCACCTCGCCCCGGGGGTCGCCGCATGGCTGGAGCGCGACGTCACCCCCACAGCCGTACGCCATGCCCTGACCGACAACCTTCCGGCGGAACCCCTGATCCGCCCGGCCGCCTTCCTGGCCCACCGCCTGGCGGAAAAACTCCCGCCCCCACCTCCGTTCCGGCCCCCTGCCGCACCGGCCCCGGAGCCGAGACGCCCGTTCCAGACCTGCGACGGCTGCGACCGCCCCTTCCGCACCCGCACCCCCACCCCCGGCCCCTGCCGCGACTGCCGAACCGGCCAGGTGCGACGGTGAGCGGCGACAGCTGGCGTGAGCATCGGCGCGCGCTTCCCCGCGTAGTTCCGGCTCGCCGCGCCAGGCAAGTGATCACCGGAGGGGCGGGGATAGGTTGCCCGCATGATCCTCCAGCCCCTGTCCGTGCGGCCCGGTGACGACATCCCGGGACCGGTGCTCACCGAGATCACCGCCCTGTACGCCTCGAACCGCGCCTTCCTCGCGCTCAGTGGGGACGTCCCGGACCCGGAAGACGTGCGGCCCGAGCAGGTGGCGCGGGCGCTTGCGGACGAGCTGGCGCAACCGGACGCGGAGGTGCTGCTCGCGCGTAGCGAGGGGCGGCTGGTCGGGATCGCGGTCACCCTCGCCCGGCATCCGGACCCGGCCGACCCGGACCCGTGGATCGGGCTGCTGATGGTGGACGCGGGGGTGCGGGGACAGGGGCACGGCCGACGGATCGCGACCGCCGTCGAGGACCGCTTCCGGGAAGCCGGCCGTACGGCGGTCCGGCTCGCCGTGCTGGAGAACAACCCGGACGGCCTCGCCTTCTGGACCGCCCTCGGCTACGAGGTGATCGATCACCGCGCGGACCGGGAACACGGGCGCCCGTGCGCCGTCCTGCGCAGGGAACTGGGCGACGTGGACAGCTGACCGCCAGGGGCCCTAGGGATGCGCCGGCTTCCCGTCGCCGTACAGCCAGTCCTTCCAGATCGCGTCGAAGTTCTTGCCCGGCGCCATCTTCTCCACGTACGCGGTGAACTCGGCGGTGTCCGCGTTGCCGTGGCGGTGGGCGGCCGCCCAGCCCCGGAGGATGGCGAAGAACCTGTCGTCGCCGACGGTCTGCCGGATCTTGTGCAGGACCATCGCGCCTCGTTCGTACACCGGCCGCCCCGAGATGTAGGCGGCGCTCGGTGGTTTCGCCGCGGGGAACCCCCACAGGGTCGCGTCGTCCTTGGGGGTCGCGTAGACCTCGTCGAATATCTTCTGCGCCGTCCGGCCGCCGTGGTCCTCCTCCCAGAGCCACCCGGCATAGGTCGCGAAGCCCTCGTTGAGCCACATGTCCCGCCAGGTCTTCGGGGTGACGGAGTCGCCGTACCACTGGTGGGACAGTTCGTGGACGAGGGTGTGGAGCTGCGGAGCACCGGGGAAGACGGGCCGGTTCTGGGTCTCCAGCGCGTACCCGGCGTCGCCCGGCCGGTCGACGATCGCGCCGGTGGAGGAGAAGGGGTAGGGGCCGAAGGTGTGCTGCTCCCACTCGATGATCTCGGGGAGCCTCGCGAGCACGCTCTTGCTCGCGGAGGCCTGCGTGGGGTCCACCGCCACGTACACCGGCAGACCGTCGGAGGTGGTGGACCGGGTGATCGTGAAGTGGCCGACGGCGACCGTGGCGAGGTAGCTCGCCATCGGCTGCGCGCAGTGCCAGACGAAGGCGGTCCGGTCGCCCTCGGTCGTCTCGCTCTTCAACTCGCCGTTGGAGACGGCCTGGAGGCCCTTGGGAACGGTGATCTTGATGTCGTACGACGCCTTGTCGGAGGGCAGGTCGTTGTCGGGGAACCAGGCCATGGAGCCGACGGGTTCGCCGAGGGCCAGCGCGCCGTCGGCGGTGCGCAGCCAGCCCTCCTTGGAGCCGTCGGGGTCGGTGATCGTCTCCGGGCTGCCCGAGTAGCGCACGGTGGCGGCGAAGGTCTCGCCCTTCTTCAGGTCGTCGTGCGGGCGGATCGTCAGCTCCTGGCCGGCGCGGCTCCAGCGGGCCCGCTTCCCCTCGACGGTGACCGTGTCGACGTCCAGCCCCTTCAGGTCGAGGTCGAAGGCGGTCAGGTCCTGGGTGGCGCGGGCGGTGACGACGGCGGTGCCGGTGAGGTGGCGGGTGGCCGGGTCGTAGGCGAGGGTGAGGCCGTAGTGGCGCACGTCATAGCCGCCGTTGCCCGCCTTCGGGAAGTACGGGTCGTGGAGGCCCGCGCCACCGGGGGTCCCGTGGACTCCGCCGCGCGCGGTGAGCGTGAGGGCGACGGAGAGCGCGAGCGCGCCTGCTGCGACCGAGAAAACGCGTACACGTCTGGACACGCGATCGATCCTAATGATGAAGGGGCGGTCCCCTCAGGCCGATGGGGCGGATGGTGCGGGCCGTGACACCATCGGCTACGTGCTCGACATCGGCTACGCCCTCTCCAACCGCTTCCCGGACCCGCCCCAGACGGACTACCGGCGGGTGGACGTCCACACGCTGCGCCACGACCTGTTCTGCGGGGACGTCTACCTCGCCGACACCAAGGCGGACCGGGAACTGTCCACAGCCTGGGGATGGGTGCCGGTGCTCGACTTCGCGTGGGCGCTGTGCGACATCGTGGAACGGCTGGACAGGGATCCGGCGGGGTCCCGGGCCGCCCGGCCCCAGCACGCGGAGCTGGACTTCACCGAGTCCACCGACCGCATGCTCTTCGAGCGCCGCTTCGGCTGGGTGGACATCGAGGCGGACTGGATGCCCGCCGAGGAGCCGCCCCTCACCTTCTCCCACGCCGAACTGCGCCGGGAGGCCCGGGACTTCCTGCACGACCTGATCGCCGACCTCACCGACCTGCACGAGGACCTGGCCGACAACCCGGCGATCTGGACCCTCCAGGCCCGCTTCCCGCGAGTCTCCTGAAACGCCCACGCCCCCGGGCGGTGGCGCTGAGCGACCCCCACCGGTGGCGCTGGGCGACCCCCACCGGTGGCGCTGGGCGACCCCCACCGGTGGCACTGAACGACCCCCGTATGGACGGGAGTTGACCTCCTGTTGTGGCGGGGGTGACAACTGGGACGGGAGTCCGCGGAAGACGTCCGGACCCTCCCGGCCGCCCCTACGTTGGCTCCGTGCGGACGCAGCGCCAGGCAGGCGACAACGGAAAAGACGCCTCTCCCGAGACCTCCCGGACTCCGCCCGGCGCCCGGCCCACCGGTCCTGCCGGTCCCACCTCTGCCGCCGGCACCGCCGCTCCCGTCGGCCCCACCGAACACGCGCTGCTCGCCCTCCAGGGCAGGGCCGGAAACGCGGCCACCACGCTGGCGCTGGGCGGCGGCAAGGGCAAGGGTGTCGCCCGGCCCGCGGCGGCCCGCGCCCGGCCCGTGCCGCCCCCCACCATCGAGGAGGAGCGCACCGAACCGGGGCTGGTCCTGCCGCCGTACCTCATGGAGTTCCAGGCCGCCGGGCTCTCCACGGCGTACGGGCTGACCGGGCACGAGTTCGTACGGAACGCGGTGGCCGCCGTCGTCGGCCACGGCGACGGCACGGTCGCCGGCATCGGCGCCGAGCTCGCCGGCCGCCCCGAGTCGTTCTACGGGCAGGGCCGCGCCTTCACGGTCGAGGGCAAGGGCAAGGAGTCGTACGACGTCACCGTCACCGTCTCCCGCGCCCCCGACGACCGGCCGCCGGTCTTCCACCCCGGGAACCTGCTCGCGAACACCGTGCCCGACCCGGACGGGGCGCCGCTCGCCGCGGTGGACGAGGCCGAGGGCAAGGACACCAAGGTCGACGTCCAGCACAACACCGCCGCCACCGTCGCGACCACCGCGAGCGGCGGATCGAGCAAGGGCGCCGGCGGCATGGTGTTCGGGCTCGCGCCCGTCGCGCCGGGGCTGTGGCTGGGCGGCGCGGCCCTCGCGAACGCGCAGCCCTGGCAGTCCTCCCGCGAGTCCCGCAGCCAGCGGACCGTGGCCGAGCCCCGGGTGCTGCGCAGCGAGAAGGGCTCGGTCGAGGCGCCGCGCAAGGTGCGCTACGGCGTACGGATCAGGAAGCAGGGCGCCCGGCAGGCGCAGACCTTCCACGGCTCGGGCACCCTCACCCAGCACGTCCCCACCGAGCACCTGGTCCCGGCCGGCACCCGGGCGCCCGCCGACCCGCGGCCCGTCGCCGCGGACACCGCCCGGCGCGTCTCGCTCGCCGACTCCCTCGCCCCGGTCGCCGTCACCGACACCGCCGCCCCGCACCCGGGCGGCGGCGGGCTCTTCGACACGGTCGCCTCCGTCCTGCATCCCTCGCTCACCGCGCCCGGCGCTCCCGGCCGCGGCCGCCTCCACGAGGCCACCGCCACCGCGACCGTCCTGGAGGACCTGCCCCGGCTGCTGCGCGACGGCGTGACCGGCGAGGACCTGGCGGCCAAGGACGGCGGCACGGTGGGCAGCTACCGGCTGCACGCCGAGATCACCGGTCTGTCGCCCGCCTGGGGCACCGGCGGGACCCAGCTGCGCACCCATCAGCAGACCCAGCACACGGTCACCGAGAGCGCGGGCAAGGGGCGGGCCGCCACCGGCGGGCTGGGCCCGGCCATCGGTGTCGGCGCGGTCGGCAACGCCGCCGTCCTGCGCGGTACGGCGATGCCGGTCGCGGCGGCCCGCAAGGCGCGGTTCACCGTGGCCGAGCAGACCGTCGCCAGCCGCCAGGGCGCCGAGGTGCGCGGCGACAAGGTGCTCTACCTGGCGACGGTCCGGTTCACGGCGGAGGGCACGGGACCGCGCTCGGCCGAGATGATCCTGCGCCCCGGGACCCGGGTCGCCCGGCACGAGATGCGGGTGTGGATGGGCCTGCGCGCCGACGAGGCGCACTCCCTCGGGCTGCCGCTGCCGCCCGGTGTCGAGGCCGGGGAGTTCATCAGGAAGCCGAAGCGGACCGACGAGAACGGCGACGAGGCCGACGTCGAACGGCACCTGCCCTTCGGCGCCATGGGCTCCAGCGTCACCCTCAGCCAACTCGACACCGGGCCCATGGTGCGGGCCGTGCGGGAGCTGTTCGCGACCGATCCCCGGCTGGCCGGCTACCTGCCCGCCTTCGGCACGGAGGCGGTGACGTCGGTGCCGGGCAAGGAGGAGGCCGCCCTCCAGCGGCGCAACCACCGGGAGTTGATGGCCGCCCTCTCCGAGACCAGCCTGCGGGTCAACAAGGACCAGTTGACCACGACCGGCATCCGGGTCCGGCTGCGCCGCAAGACCACCCTGCACTCCCACGACGTGCAGGTCCGGGTACGGGGGCAGCTCCGGGAGACCGGCTACCTCGGCGACACCGACGACTGGCTGGTGCGCAGCCACTCCGGCGTCACCGCGGCCACGCAGAGCGGACGCGGCAGTTCCCGCTCGGTCGGCGGTCTGGTGCTCGGCCAGGCCAGGATCGTCCCCGGCGTCCTGACCGGCTCGGCCCGCTACGAGAAGCACCACACCGGCACCCGCCGCAACCAGGCCGGTCCCACCACCCGCACCGACGTCCTCACCAACGGCTCGGAGAAGGCGAGCACCTTCGCGGCGGCCCTGCGCCTGGACGTCGACGTCACCATGACCTCCCGGCAGCGCAAGCTCGGCCGCGCCCTCACCCCCGGCTCCCCGGGCCGGGACACACCCGAGGCGAAGCGGCTGGCGGGCCTGCACCTGGACGAGCAGGACGTACGGCTTGTCACCCCGGCCGAGTTCACCCTCGACGACGAGGGCCGGCGGCGGCAGGCCACGGTCCGCGACAGGCGGCGGGCGCAGCCGCCGCGGCCCGAGCACGCGGTCACCGCCGAGGGCATCGGCGACCTGGCCGGCCTGGTGCCCCGGCCGTCGGCCGGGCAGCCGCTGCGGGACTGGCAGCTGGTGGAGACGGTCGGCGACGGCCAGGCCGTCCGGGACCTCGCCTTCCAGCTGCTGTCCCGGGCCGCCGCCCGCGACAAGGGCGTCCGGGAGGATCCCGCGCTGCAGACGGAGGGGCTCGCGCCGCGGCTCGCGATCGAGGAACGGTTCGGACCGCAGGCCATCACGGCCGCGCTGCGGCAGGCCGCGTCCTCCGGATGGGTGGTGAAGAACCTGCGCCATCCGCGCCGGCTCGCCGCGCTGAACGGGGCCGTGGGCACCCGGCTCACGCTGGCCAACCCGAAGTTCCTGCACCGGGGCGCCGGTCCCGGTACGGAGACCTTCGTGCTCGGCGGCCACCAGGCGGCCGGTCAGGAGGGGCACGGCACCGCCGGCACCTGGCAGTTCGGCGCCACCGGGTCGGAGAACAGCGCGGAGTGGCGGGTGGGCCAGGGCCTGTCCGGGAGTCGCACCGGCAGCGCGGGCGACGCCCGGTCCGCCGCCCTGTCCGGCACGGTCGAGCGCAACGCCCACACGCCGAAGAAGGCGCCGCTCTACCTGGTCCAGTGCGACCTGCTCGTCACCATGGTCGCCGAGGTCAAGGTCACCGGCGGCGGCCCGTACGTGGCGACGGCCGCGCGCACCCTGCCGGCCGAGGCGGCGGTGTGGCTGACGGAGGCGCAGCTCCCGGCGGCGATCCGCCGCCGCCTGGGACTCGACCCCGAACCGGACCTGATGTCCCCGTCCCGCCGCCCGGACCGCCAGCCAGCGGAAAGCTCCCGGGCGGGCGCCGAACGCGAGGCCCGGGAGAGCGCCGCACGCGGGGCCCTGGAAGGCACGGAACGCGGGACTGGGACAGAGGCCGGACGCGGAGCCCGGGGAGGCACCGCACGCGGGGCCCAGGTGGAAGCCGCACGCGGAGCCCGGGAGGGGGCGCGCAGCGCGGGGTCGGGGGGCGGGTCGGTCGCGGGTGGGCCGGGGCGTGGTGGTGGGCCATCCTTCTCCCGGGCGCTGCCCCTCGGCTTCGGCATGGTCGAGCACCTGCCGAACTTCGTGCCGCTGCTGGCCCGGCTGCGCACCCGCCTCGCGGAGAGCGGGCAGCAGGGCCTCGCCGACGACCTGCTGCCCCGGCGGCAACTGGCGGACCGCAACGACAACGTGCAGCGGCTGCTGCGCGTCCTGGACCGCGACGGCAGCGCGGGACTGCTGTCCGGGGCGATGGACGGCGGGGTCACCGTCGAGCTGTTCGACGGCCGCAGTACCCCGTACTGGGCGGTGTTCAAGGTGAACCGGCTGGGCGACGGCGCCTACGACGGGGCCGCGGACGACGGCCGGGACATGGAGTACATCACCGCGGCCGGCACCCAGCAGGCCGCCTCCCACGACCAGGGCGTGGCGACCGGCGTGGAGGGGATCCTCGCCGGCTCCGGCAAACCCGACGGCGGCACCGGGCAGCTGAAGAGCACGGGCGGCGCGGCCGGTCTCGGCGTCGGCTCGGCCGGCTCGCGGCGCTCCGGCACGGCGAGCCGCGGCCAGCTCGGCATGAAGACGGTCGCCGAGGCGAAGACCGCGAAGTCGTCGCGGATGCGGGTGCCGATCGAGGCGACCCTCGAACTGTTCAAGGGCGACCGCCGGATCGCGCTGGTCTCGCTGGGCCGTCAGTCGCTGACCCACCGCGTCCTGGACCAGGACCTCGCCGCCCTCGCCCGGCTGACCGCGCCCCGCCACCAGCCGGTGGCGCCCGCTCCCGGCCCGGGGGACGACCGCCCGGCCGCCCTCGGCACCTGGCGCTCCGCGGGTGTGCGGCTGCCGATGGAAGCGCAGGTGAACGGCTTCCAGGGCGCCCCTCGGGTACGGGAGCTGGTCGGCTCGGCGGTCCGGGACGCGGGCGGCGGCGACCGCTTCCGGGCCGGCGGCCAGGCGGCCGCCTACACCCTGCAGGAGGCCGTCTCCACCGAGTGGCTGATCGCGGCGCTGCCGCTCCTGACCTCGGCCGGGGCGGAGCTGCCGCCGGTGCACGCCACCGGGGTGGCGGGCCAGGACCTGCGCGCCTCCCTGCACGCGCGGCTGCGGGACGGCCGGGTGCTGGGCGTCGGCGACAAGATGACCTTCGAGACGGTGGGACAGAGCCACTTGGACGCGCCCCGGCCCACCCAGACGGACGGCCTGAGCTCCGCCGACCACGGCCGCTCGGCACGCGGCCTCGCGGGCGCGGGACTGCTCAACGCCGACGAGTTCCGCCTCAACCAGCTGATGGGCAACGCCGGTGGCACGGGCGGCGCGGCCGACGCGGCGGTGAACGCGTCCGGCTCGATGCCGCTGCACAAGCCCAAGGCCGCGTCGGTCCTGGTGCAGTTCACCCTGGACGTGCGGGTGGTGGCGAGGGTGACCGGCCGCGCCCGCCCCGGCCGCGCGGGCACCGCCGTACGGGAGCTGACCCTGCCCCGGCCGGTGGTGGTCCGGATGCCCGAACCGGTGGTCCGCCGCATGCTTGCTGCGCAGCCGGACCGGTTGCAGGACCCGGACGACCACCTGGGGGTGCGGAAGAAGGCAGCGCCCGCTCCTCCGCCGAGCTGAGTGCCGGCCGCCTGGGTGCCACGGCGGTTCGCGGCTGACGGTCGGTGGGGGCCGGTCGCGCAGTTCCTCCCCCGGCCTTCGGCCGGGGGTACCCCCAGCACCCCTTTGGGGCGCGCTGTCCCCGAGGCCGGTCAGTCCTCCACGCGGATGCCCAGCTGGGACGCCAGCACCGGTGCCAGGTCCAGCAGTTGGGACATGCTGATCACGGCGCCGGACAGGCGCTCCACGCCGCTCGCGATGCCCAGTTCCGCGGCGCCCCGCAGATCGACGTCCTTCAGCGTCGCCCCCCTGAACTCCGCGTCCTTGACCACGCAGTCGACGAACTCCACCCGCTCCAGCACCGCGTTGCCGAAGTCCGGTTCCACCAGGACACAGCTCTCGAAGACCACGTCTCTGAGCTTCGCCGTGCGCAGGTTGAGGTAGTCGATCTTGCCGCCGCGGACCACCACGCGCTCCAGGACGGAACCGTGCAACTGGGTGCCGCCCAGCCGGGCGTCGACCAGTTCTACATCGCGCAGGGTCGCCTCGGCCAGGTCGGTGCCGACGCCTCTCGCCCCGGTGAGGACGGTGTCCAGCAGCCGCGCGTGCCGCAGCCCCGTCTCGTCGAGGACGCAGTCCCGCAGCGCGCAGTCCATGAACCGGGCGCCCGCCCCGTCCTGACCGGCGAAGTCCGCCGCCCGGAACTCCTGCCCGTCGTAGTCCCCGTCCGGCTCCAGCTCACCCCCGCCCCAGACCTCCAACTCGGGCAACCGCACCTCCGGCCGCCGCGCGCCCTTCACCCTGCCACCACCGGCCCCACCGGCCCCTGTCCTCGCCATGCCCCCATAGTGCAGGGCCCCACTGACAATCGCCCCGACCGGGAGGCGGCCCGCCCGTGACCCCGGCGCCGGCCCGCTCGCAGAGCCCAGCACCGTCTCACCATCACGTCGATACAGGTCACCGACCGGCCAAATCGAACGATCCGGCTGACGTTCCGCAGTCCGCTCGCTACTGTCCGGCCCTGTGAAGGCAACCGGTACGGCTCCGCTCCGGTTCTCCCTGCTCGGCCCCCTGCGCGCCTGGCGGGACGAGTCGGAACTGGAACTGGGATCGCCGCAGCAGCGCGCCGTCCTGGCCGGGTTACTGCTGCGCCGGGGCCGCGCGGCCGGTCTCGGCGACCTCGTGGCCGGTGTCTGGGGCACCGACCCGCCGCCCGGCGCGGTCTCGGTGCTCCGCACCTACGTCTCCCGCCTGCGCAAACTCCTGGAACCGGACCGGGAGGCGGGCGAGCCGCCCCGGCTGGTGGTGTCCCTCGGCGACGGGTACGCCCTGCGCACCGACATGGTCTCCAGCGACCTCGACACGTTCGAGGAGCACGTGGCCCGCGCCGAGCGCCGGCGGGCGGCGGGCGACCCGGGCAGCGCGGCCGACCTGCTGCGCACCGCGTTGAACAGCTGGTCGGGCACCCCGCTCGCCGGAGTTCCGGGCCCGTACGCGGAAGCCGAACGCACCCATCTGGAGCGGCGGCGGCTGGGCATGCTGGAGACCCGGCTGCGCCTGGAACTCGAACTCGGCCGCCACGAGGCGGTACTGCCGGAGCTGGCCGCGCTGCGCGACGCGCATCCGCTGCGGGAGAACGTGTGCGAACTGCTGCTGCTCGCCCTCTACCGGGCGGGCCGCCAGGCCGAGGCCCTGGAGGAGTACACCCGCACCCGCCGTACGCTCGTCGACGAACTGGGCATCGAACCCGGGCCGTCGCTGCGCGCGCTGCACACCAGGATCCTCGCGGGCGAGGCGGAACCCGAGGCGCCGGCCGCCCAGGGCGCCGCGGGCCCCGCCGAGGACACGGCGCCCGCGCACCGCGCGCTCCGGTCGCCGTTGCCGCCCCCCGCCACCCCGCAGCCCGCCCAGCTCCCCGCCGACCTGCCCGTCTTCACCGGCCGCCGTCGCGAACTCGACAGCGCCGACGCCCTGCTGGCCGCGGACGGGCCGACCGCCACCGCCACCGTCGTACTGGTCGAGGGGATGGCGGGCGCGGGCAAGACCAGCCTGGCCGTGCACTGGGCCCACCGCGTCGCCGACCGGTTCCCGGACGGCGCCCTCTACGTCAACCTGCGCGGCTACGATCCCGGCGGCACCGGCATGTCCCCCTCGTACGCACTGCAGACCTTCCTCGTCGCGCTCGGCGTGCCCCCCGGCTCCGTACCGGACGGACTCGACGCCCAGGCCGCCCTCTACCGCAGCGTCCTGGCCGGACGCCGGGTCCTGATCGTCCTCGACAACGCGCGGGACGCCGAACAGGTCCGGCCGTTGCTGCCCGGTACCCGGGGCTGCCTGGTCGTCGTCACCAGCCGGTCCCGGCTCAGCAGCCTGGTGGCCGGGCAGGGCGCCTATCCGCTCACCCTGGGCCTGCCGACCGCCGAGGAGGCCCGCGAGATGCTCGTACGACGGCTGGGGCCGGCCCGGGTCACGGCCGAGCCGGAAGCGGCCGACGCGATCGTCGGCCTGTGTGCAGGGCTGCCGCTGGCCCTCGCCATCACCGCCGCGCGCGCCGCCCAGCACCCCGGTTTCCGGCTCGCCGACATCGCCGGCGAACTGCGGGAGAACCACGGTGGCCTCGACGCGTTCGTCGGCGGCGACACCGAGACCGACGCGCGGGCCGTCTTCTCCTGGTCCTACCGGGCGCTGCCGCCCGCCACCGCGGAGCTCTTCCGCCGGCTCGCCCTGCATCCCGGCCCCGACATCACCAGCTCGGCCGCGGCCGCGCTGGCCGGTGCCCCGGTCCGGCGGGTCCGTCCGCTGCTGGCCGAACTCACCACCGCCAACCTGCTGATGGAGCGCGCCCCCGGCCGCTTCGTCTTCCACGACCTGCTGCGCGCGTACGCGACGGAACTCGCGGAAGAGGAGGAAGAGGCGGCACGGACCGCACAGGCGGCACACGCGGCACAGGCGGCACGGACACCGGCGTCCGCGGCCGGGAGCGCGCTGCTGCGCATGCACGACCACTACCTGCGCACCGCCCACCACGCGGCGGCCGTGCTCGGGCCGTTCCACGAGATGGTGCCGCTGCCCGCACCCGTGCCGGGCAGCTCACCGACCCGGTTCGAGGACCGCAAACAGGCCACGACCTGGCTGCGCACGGAACGCCAGGTGCTCGGCGCGGTCGTGGCGCACGCCGCCGCCCACGGCTACGACGAGCACGCCTGGCGCACCGCCTGCGCGCTGGATTTGTACTTCAACCGCCTCGGCTACAGCCACGACCTCGTCGAGATCAACGCCACCGCGCTGCGCGCCGCCCGCGAGCTCGGCGACCGCGTCGGCGAGGCCCACGCCCTGCGGGGCCTCGGCTACTCGGCGCTGCGGCTCGGCCGCGCGGAGGGCATGCGGCACCTCGAACACGCCCTGGAGCTGTTCCAGGAGGCCGGCGACGGCTTCGGCGAGGCCCTCACCCGCCGGTCGCTGGCCTTCCAGACCAACAAGGCGGGCCGTCACGACGTCTCGCTCGGCCACTACGACCGCGCCCTCGCGCTCTACCGGGAACTGGGTCTGCGCAACGGCGAGGCGGGGGTGCGCAACGAGGTCGGCTGGACGTACATCCTCCTCGGCGAGCACGAGAAGGCGCTGCGCGAGTGCGAGCGGGCCATCACCGTGTACCGGGAGACCGGCGACCTGTTCGGCCTGGCGTCCGCGGAGGACAGCCTCGGCTACGCGCTGCACCATCTGGGCCGGTACGACGTGGCCGTGGCCCGCTTCGAGCGGGCGGTCGAGCTGTTCCGGGAGATCGGCGACCGCTACATGGAAGCCGACTCGCTGCGGCACCTGGGCGCCACCCACCGCGCTGCCGACGACCGGAGCGCCGCGCGGGCGGCGTGGTCGAGGGCGGTCTCCCTGTTGGCCGAGGAGGGCAACCCGGAGGCGGAGGAGGTACGGCAGGAGCTGCGCGCGCTGGAGGAGACCGGTACGGCGGCCACCGGCCCGTCCGGTGCCGCCGGGACGGTGCGTCAGGAGGGTTCGCGGTCGGGGTGACCGCCGCCGGGTAAGCCGGCCGCGGTCCGGGGCGGGGGCGGCGCGCCCTCGCCCATCGAGATCCCCCGTTCCTGGAGGGCCAGTTTGAGGTTGCGCAGGGCGTAGTAGACCCGGGACTTCACGGTCCCGTGCGGTATACCGAGGGCCTCCGCCGCCTCCTGGGTGGTGCGGTCCGCGAAGTACGTCGCCTCCAGCGCCTCCCGGTGCGCGGGCGAGAGCGCGTCCAGTGCCTCCCGCAGCACCATCGCGGAGAGCATCCGGTCGATGTCGTCGGTCCCGGCGACCGCCGCGGAGGCCTCCCCGAGCCACTCACCGCCGTCCACCTCCACCGGGCGCGCGCGGCGCGTGCGGTGACCGTCGATGACCAGGTTCCGGGCCACCCGGAACAGCCAGGGGCGTACGGACATCTGCGCCGTGTCGGCCGGGTCCGCCCAGCCGTTCCATTTCTCCGCATTCTTCCAGCAGCGCAGCAGCGTCTCCTGGACGATGTCCTCCGCGCGGTGGCAGTCCCCGCCGACCAGCCGTACGACGTACGCGTACAGGGCGGGACCGTGGGCCTTGTAGAGGCCGTGCAGGGCCCGCTCCTCGGGCGAGACCGCGGCGGCCGATCCGATGACAGTCAGGTTCATGGGCGTTCCTCGGTGTGATCGACCCCCGTGGGCCGAGAAATTCCGTGCTCCGACAACTTCCAGCGGTTTTCCGACGAGTGCGGCGGGCTGCGGCGTGCGGGCGGGCGGCCCGTGCCCCTCACACCGGTCCGAGTGTGCCGAGCCGGGATCCACGTTCCGTTGACGCCTGTTGTACGACCGCGTCCAGGTATCGGTGGATCTCCCTGACCACCCCGGCGTGCGTCGGCGGGAGCAGCTCACGGCGCCGCAGCTCGTCCCAGAGTTCGAGCAGTTCACGGCCGTGATCGCGCACGGCCCGCGGGTCGTCCAGCGCGCTCCAGGCCGCGGCGGCACGGGCCACGGCGTCGGCGGCCCGCGGATCCCCGCCGCGACAGCGGACCCGGGCCGCCGCCAGCGCGAGCGCGACGGTCTGCCGTCGTCCGTGGCACAGCCGGGCCAGCACGGCCTCCAGGGCCCGAGCCTCCGTCACGTACGGATGCGCACCGCCCTCGTCCCGCGCGAGCCGCTTCCGCAAGGCGCCGGCGAGTTCGTACGCCTGCGCCAACTCGCGCACGATCACGTCATCGACCAGCCGCTCGAGCTGGGCGGCGAGGGCGGCCGGTACGAGGGGCCGGGCCGCGGCCGACAACGGCACCGGTGCCTGTGCCGGTGCCGGTGTCTGTGCCGGTGCCTTTTCCACCTGTTCCGTTGAGAGGACACGGCTGGAGCCGTCCGGGCAGACCTCCAGGAGGAAGCGGGTCGCGCCGGGACGATCGTGCACCCACGCTCCGACCGGCGCCTCCCGTTCCCGCGCGCGCCGTTGCAGCAGGTCGAGCACCAACTCCTGGACTGGGCGGCCGACTTCCGGAAACACGGGCACACCGTCGATGAGCGCCGCTCCGTCATCGGAGAGAAACACATCGACGGGACCGACTCCACCGGGCCGCCCCGGCCGCGCGACGGGGCGGGGGGCGTCCCCGCGATCGGGAGAAGGGTCGGTGCCCGGGGCGCAGGTCCGGCTGGAGCGGGGGCTGGTGTCGCGGTCGGGAGCGAAGGCGGGGGCTTGGTCGGCGCCGTACGCGTAGGGGGTGTTCGGGTGGGCGGAGGTGGGGTTCGGGTGCATGGGCTTACTCCTCACTTCACTCGGTGTCCGGAGTGGGCGGGGTGGGGGACGGCGGGGGTGTGACGAGGCCCTCGTACTTGGCGAGCAGGGACCGCACCCCCGCCACATAGCCCTGGGCCTCGGCGGTCTTCGGGACGCCGTGGGCCGCCCGGACGGCGTCCAGCCCCTGGTCGTACCCGACCAGCGCGAGGTCCAGGACGGAGCCGTTCGCCACGCCACTGTCGATGAGCTGCTGGGCCTGGTCGGCGAGGTCGCACAGGAAACGGCCCTGCGCGAGGATCGAGTCGGCCGGGTCCAGCGCCGACGTACTGCCGTTGCCGTCCTCGTCCTTGCCGAACCGCTCGAAGACCGCGGGCGGGAGCTGTGAGATGCCCTGGGCGCCGTCCTTGCCGACCAGGTTCCGGTCGAAATCGGACTCCCGCTCGATCTGCGCGGCGATGACCGTCGGTCCGATCGCGTCGCACAGCGCGCCCGCCTTCTCGACGGGGTCGACGAGGTCGGCGGGGAGGGTGGCGGGATCGAGCGTGCCCTTCCCGTCGCCCTGGAACACCGCGATCACGTCGTCCGCGGAGGGTTGACCGCCGCCCCCGCCGTCCCCGCCGAACGCCGTGACCAGCGCGATCAGCGGCGCCAGGACCACCCCGAACCCGCCGATGACGATGATCACGATCACCCCGCCGAGCAGCACCAGCGGCGACAGCAGGCAGCCGCAGCCGGATGCCGCGAGGGCGTTGCGCACGGCGGCCGAGGCCTCTTCCTCCCCGCCGCCTCCCGTGTCCTGTCCGGTAGCTGAACTCATGTGCGCGCCTTCTTCCTTCCGGCCTCCGGTGCGGATCCGACCTCGGTGCCTTGAACCGCTCGGGGTGACCGGTGCGTTGTGGGGTCCAACGGACTCGTGAGACTCAAACGGGCCCGGCAGCGAACAGGTTCAAACCATCAGAAACCACCGTCAGAGATCCCCGTCAGGAACCGGCTGCACGCCGGTGACACGACAGACAAGGCGGCAAGCGCATGACCGCTCCATCGACCACCCCGCCGGGACCGCAGGCATGGGTACGCGGCCCGACCTCCTACGGCGGAACCGACGCGCCCACCACCTCGGTACCGATACCGGTATCCGTGCCGACACCCAGGCCAACGCCGGTACCGACCCACGCGCCGGAAGCCCAGCACGCCTACCCGCCGATCCCCGGACCGGCCCACGCCCCCGAAACCGGGGAGGCCCACGCGCCGATCCCCGGACCGGTCCGCATAGCGACGGCGGAACCGGCCTACGAACCGGCCTACGAACCGGCGTACGAACCGGCGTACGAACCGGCGTACGAACCGGCGTCCAGCCCGGCCCGGGTACCGGCGTACCCGTCGGAAGCCGGACCGGCGGCCGTGGGGGCCGCAGGCGTGCGGAGCCGCCGCCATCGGCGTCCGCGTACCGGACCGCCGCCCCGGGCGACCCCCGACCCCGCGGATTCCTGGGACGCGCCGCCGGAGTCCGGACCGCCCCGGACGAGCCGCGGCTCGCATCCGGCCGTGTGCTGGGTGAAGGCGCACGGCGGCGCCGGTGCCAGCACGCTGGCGGGGCTCTTCGGGGGAATGGACGCGGGGAGCCGCTGGCCGGACCCGGCCGCCGGCGAACCGCACCGCCTGCTGGTGGTGGGCCGCACCAACGCCGACGGCCTCCAGGCGGTCGCCCAGGTCCTGAACGCGTTGCGCGAGGGCCGCGCCCCCGACGGCCTCGACCTGCTGTCGCTGGTCCTGGTCGCGGACGCGCCCGGCCGGCTGCCGTTCAGCCTGGCCCGCCGGGTGCGGATCATCGGGGCGGTCGCACCGGTGCAGCGGGTGCCGTGGGTGCCGGCCTTCCGGGTGGGCGACCGGCCACGGACCCTGCCCCGCGAACTCGACCAACTCGCCGACCTGGTGGGGGTACGCCCCGGGGACGAGGAGGGCGGCCGATGACCCCGGACGCCCTGCCCACCGCGCTGGCGGCGTTCAACCCGGGTGACGACGGCGACCAGATCCTCGCCATCCTCGCCTGGGGCGCGTCCGCCTGCGGCGTCGCGGGACTCATCACCGTCGGCATCCAGATGGCGCTTCAGCTCCGCCGCGGCGACCCGGGGGAGGGCGGCGAGCACTTCAGGGGGGTCTTCTTCGTCCTGCTCGGCTGCGTCATCGCGGCCTCCGCGGGCCCGCTGGTCGCCGCGCTCGGCGACCTGTCCATCTGACCCCCCGCCCCCCTTCCACTCACCGGTGGCGCGTCCCAGCGCGCCCACCCATGCACCTTTCCTCCATTTTCCTCGGCTTTCCTCACGATTGGCGAAGGGCAACATGAGCACACTCCTGCACTCGGCCTCGGTCCTGCTGGCCGACGGCGCGGTCCCCAACCCCGGCCGCAACGCACCCGACGCACTCACCGGCAAGGTCAACACCGTGCTGGGCATAGCCGCCTGGGCGGGCACCGCGGCCGGTGTCGCCGGGGTGCTGATCACCGGCGCGATGATGGCCATCTCCCTCAAGCGGGGGGAGAGTTCGGAGCACATGGGCCGTCTCGGCATGGTGCTCGGCGGCTGCGTCCTGGTGGCCACCGCCGGACCGCTGATCCAGTTCGTCTTCCAGTGAGCCGGCGGAAGGCGATCCTCATGCGCGACCAGTCGAACCACCGCCAGGACGACGGCTTCGGCGCCCCCTGGCGGGACGAGACCTCCGTACGGCGGGAACCCGGCCTGCACCGGCGCGCCCCGCGCGCGGACACGTACCCCCCGCGCGCGGACACGTACGCCCCCCGTCCGCGATGGGCCGAGGACGGGCCCCGGCCGTTCTGGCGGCAGCGCAGCTGGCAGCTGTCGGCCGGCTTCTTCGCCGTCGTCCTGTTCGTGGCCGCCGTCGTGGCGCTGACCAGGAACGACGGCTCGGGCAACGGCGGCACCGCGGCCTCGGGGCGGTCCGGGCAGGTGGTGGCCCTGCCGACCCTGCGCGGCAGCCGTCCCGAGGGCTGCGCCACCGACGGCGACGGGGACGACACGCCACCCACGGCCGCCCCCACCGATGTGCGGTGGCGCGACCTGGCCGGCACCCGGGTGCCGGTCTCCGCCTCGGCGGGCCCCACCATGACGACCGGCCCGGTGTGGTGGTGCTTCGCGCACACCCCGACCGGCGCCGCGCTCGCCGCGCACGTCATCCCGTCCCAGATGAGCGGGCCCGCCTGGCGGTCGGTCGCCCGGATGCAGGTGGTCGCGGGCCGCGGCCGCGACCTGTTCGTCGCCCAGCGCGCCACGGTCCCCGACGTCTCGCCGGGCGGCTCGGGGTCCTCGGCCGGATACGCGGGGTTCTCCGTGCTGTCGTACCAGAAGTCCGCCGCGACGGTGGCGCTGCTCATCAAGACCTCCAGCGGCTACGCCGCCACCAACGTCGGGCTGCGCTGGGGCGACGGCGACTGGAAGCTCGCGCCCGGCGACGACGGGGCCCTGCACTCGCCCGTGCGAACCGTGGCCGGGCCCGGCGGCTTCGTCCTGTGGGGAGCGTGAGATGGCGGCGACCTGTTCGACCGGCAACCCCATCGCCGATGCCGCCAAGGGATTCTTCGACTTCCTCGGCGACCCCATCGGCACGATCGTCGCGGGTGTCGCGAACGCCGTACTGTCGGCGGCCATCTCGGCGTTCGGGACCCTGACCACCAACATCCCGACCCTGGCCGGGACGGACTCGGCCCGTGCGATCGACGACGAGACCCAGGGCATCGTGGTCTATCTCGCGGTCGGCTCGCTGCTCTTCGCCGCCGCCCGGATGGCTCTGGAACGGCGCGGTGACGCGGGCCGTACCGCGCTCAAGGGCGTCATCCGGATGATCCTCGTCTCGGGCGCGGCCACCGCCGTCGTCACGACGGCCGCCAAGCTCTCCGACCAGTACGCCGACGAACTCTTCAAGAGGGGCGCGCAGACCCAGCTCGACAACTTCGGGTGCCAGACCGACATCGAGTCCTTCCTGCTGCTGGTCCTCTCCTTCCTGCTGCTGATCGCCGGGATCGTGCAGACCATCCTGATGTTCGTGCGGCTCGGCGTGATGATCATCCTGCTGGGCACGCTCCCGCTGGCCGCGGCCGCGTCGATGACCGACTGGGGCGGCGGTTGGTGGCGCAAGCACATCGGCTGGATGATCGCCTGGCTGCTCTACAAGCCCGCCGCCGGACTGGTGCTCTTCGCGGGCTCGGCGATCTTCACCGCGGGCAGCCAGGGCGGGGCCGGCGGAAACGGCGACATCAACCAGCGCATCGCCGGTATCGGCGTGATCCTGCTGTCCGCGATCGCGCTGCCCGCGCTGCTGAAACTCGTCGTACCCGCCACGGCCGCGCTCGGCAGCGGCAACGCCATGTCCGTCGCGATGTCCACGGCCGGCTCGCTGGCCTCGGGCGCCCGGTCGGTGGGTGGCGGCAGCGGCGGCCCGGCCGGCCAGGCGGGCCCCTCGGGCGCGACGGGAACCGGCGGCAGCAGCGGCGGAAGCGGCGCGAGCGGCGGCAACGGGTCGGCCGGTACGACGGGTTCGGCGGGGTCCGCCGGATCCGCGGGCACGGCCGGATCCGCGGGTGCCGCGGGCGGTGCCGGTTCCGCGGGCGGCGCGGGCGCGGCCGGTGGTGCCGGTGCGGCCGGTGCCGCGGCGGCGGCCGGGCCCGCGGCGGCCGTGGTCGCGGCGGCGCAGTTCGTCGGCCGGGTCGCCTCCGGCGCCGTCCAGGACGCGGACGGCGACCGGGGCCACAACACCTGAGCCCCCGCCCACCCGGCCGACTCCCCCACCTCACGTCACCCGCCCGCACCCCCGCGTTCACACGCACACACGCACACACGCACACACGCACACGAGAAGGAGGTCCCCCTCCCATGTCCACGGAAGCCGTCACCCATCCCACCTACGGGAACTGGCGCCGTCCGCGCAGGCCGGGCCTGGGTCCGCTCGGGCTCGTCGGCACGTTCGGTGTCTTCGGCGGCCTGATCCTGACCCTGCTGGTGTCGCTGATCTCGCTGACCGCGGCGCTGGTCGTGCTCGTACCGCTGCTGCTGTTCCTGGTCCCGCTCGCCGTCCGCACCCAGGACGGCCGCAACGTCTACCAGATGATGACCCTGCGGATCGGCTGGCGCCGCCGCAAGCGCAAGGGCGCCCACCTCTACGTCTCGGGCCCGCTCTCGCGCCGTCCCGGCGGCCGGTTCCGCCCGCCGGGGCTGCTGAACAAGGTCACCATGTACGAGGGCCGGGACGCCTACGACCGTCCGTTCGGCGTCCTGCGCCACGCGGCCCGCGGCCAGTACACGATCGTCCTCGGCTGCGACCCCGACGGCGGCTCCCTGGTCGACCCCGACCAGGTCGACGTGTGGGTCGCGATGTGGGGCGACTGGCTGGCCCGGCTCGCCCACGAACCCGGGCTGCGCGGCGCGGCCGTGGTCGTGGAGACCGCCCCCGACCCGGGCACCCGGCTCGCCAACGAGGTCCTGCCCCGCATCGACCCCGGCGCCCCGCCCGCCGCCCGCGCGGTGATGGAGGAGGTGGTCCAGCGCTATCCGAGCGCCTCCTCCGAGATGCACACGTACGTCACCCTCACCTACGGCGTCCCGCAGGGCCAGAAGCGCGACCCGGAGGACGTCCTCACCGACCTGGCGATCCGCATCCCCGGCCTGCTGAGCGGGCTGGTCGGCGCGGGCGGCGGCGCGGCCTATCCGCTGTCGGCGGAGCGCATCGCCGAGGTCGTACGCGTCGCCTACGACCCCGCGGTCGCCCCGGACGTGCTCAACGCCCGCGCGCAGCACGGCGGCACCGGCCTGGAGTGGGAGGACGCCGGGCCCGCCACCGCGGTCGAGACCGTCAGCAGCTACCGGCACGACTCGGGCGTCTCCCGGACCTGGCTGCTGACGCTGGCGCCGCGTGGCACCGTACGGTCCTCGGTGCTGCGCGGGCTGCTGGAGGCGGCGCCCGGCACCCGGCGCAAGCGGGTCGCCCTGGTCTACCGGCCCATCGATCCGGCCACCTCGGCCCGGATCGTCGAGTCCGACCGGCGCAGCGCCCAGTTCATGGCGACCTCCGGCCGGGGCATGGTGCAGGCCCGCGCCGCCTCCGAGGTGCGCGCGGCCGAACAGGCGGCGGCGGAGGAGGCGGCCGGCGCGGGGCTCGTCGAGTTCTCGCTGATGCTGACGGTCACCGTGGACTCGGACGAGGAGCTGGCCGACGCCGGTGTGACGGTGCGCAACCTGTCGGCCGCCGCGCGCGTGCAGATGCGCGCCGCGGACCGCATGCAGGCGGCGGCCTTCAGCTGCACGCTCCCCGCCGGGCTGCTGCCCTGGGAGCAGACCCTGGTTCCGCAGCAGTTGCAGGAGGCACTGTGAGCAGGCGCGACAGCGAGAAGAAGGCGGCCGAGCGGCTGTTCGTGCCGGCGCGCGGCTGGGCCGGACCCGGTGGCGGGCGCGTCGGACACATGGACCCCCCGACCATGTGGCGGGCCACCACCGTGCAGGCGTGCGGTATGTGGCCGTTCGCGGCGGGTTCCGGCTCGCCGATGACCGGGGTGCCGCTCGGGCAGCACCTGTTCACCGGGGCCACGGTCTGCGGGGATCCGCTGAACTGGTTCACCCGGGCCCGGTTCATCTCCAACCCCTCCCTGTTCATGCTGGGCATGCCGGGACTCGGCAAGTCCACACTGGTCAACCGGATGCTGATCGGGCTCGCCGCGACCGGGGTCGTACCGCTGGTGCTGGGCGACCTGAAGCCCGACTACGCCGACACCGTGCGCGCGCTGGGCGGCCAGGTGATCTCCATCGGGCGCGGGCGGGGCGGCATCAACGTCCTCGATCCGGGCGCGATGGGCGCGGCGGCGGCCCGGATCGGCGGGGAGGCCGGCGAGGTCCTCCGGGCCGAGACGCACGGCCGGGTGCTGAACATGGTGGCCGCGCTGATCACCATCGTGCGCGGCCGTCCGATGGACGACCACGAGCAGTCGGTGCTCTCCGCGGTCCTGCACCACCTGCGCGAGCGCACCCCGGTCGGGCGGACGGTCCTCCTTCCGGACCTCCTGCGGGTGCTGACCGAGGGTCCGGACCGGGTCAGGGCGGTGACCCTGGACCGGGGCGACGACACCCGCTACCGGGACGCGGTCGACCCGCTGCACCGCTCCCTACTGGGCATCCTGGACGGCCCGCTCGGCGACACCTTCGCCTCCGAGACGTCGACCCGGATCGACCCGGACGCACCCGCCGTGTGCATCGACATCTCCGGCATCGGGGAGGCCGACACCCAGCTGACGGCCGCGGCGATGCTGGCGGCCTGGTCGGACGGGCTCGGCACGGTGGCCGCCGCACACGCGCTGGCGGACGCGGGACTGGCGCCCCGCCGCTGGTTCTTCACGGTCCTCGACGAGCTGTGGCGCCCGTTGCGGGCCGCCTCCGGCATCGTCGACCGCATCGACGCGCTCACCCGCCTCAACCGCTCGCTCGGCCTCGGCGACGCGAAGATCACCCACACCCTCAAGGACGCGGAGGCCCTGGGCACGGACTCGGACCGGGCCAAGGCACGCGGGTTCGTGGAGCGGGCCGGGATGGTGGTGTGCGCGGGGCTGCCGCGAGCGGAGATGGAGGAGCTGGGCAAGGTCGTGGGGCTGTCCCGGCGCGAGATCGAACTGGTCTCCTCCTGGTCGTCCCCGCCGGGCTGGGGCGCCTCCGGCGACCACGAGGAACCCCCCGGACGGGGCCGCTTCCTCATCAAGGTCGGCGGCCGCCCCGGCATCCCGATCCGGGTGGCCATCACCGACGTCGAACGCCGGCTCCACGACACGAACACCCGCTGGACACCGAACGGCGTACCGACGGCACGAGCGACGAACCTCGCGGGGCCCCCGGCGGGGGCCGCGGCGCTGGAGGATCCGCCGACCGTGGTGCTGAGCCGTCTGCGGAGGCCCGCGTGAGCGGGGCGCGTCCCTCCGCCGCCGTCGGCGGTCAGGAGCTGGCGTCCTGGGCGATCGCCGCGGTGGCCGCCGTGGCCCTGCTGGTGTTCACCCTGCTGTGGTGCGGCGGCACCCTGGGGGCCGGACTCAGCGGGCACGGCTGGAGCGCACCGCCGTTCGCACTGTCCACCGTGACCGCGCTGCTCACCGAGGGCCCGGCCCGGCTGTGGCCACAGGCGCCGGCCGGCGCGGTGTACGCGGGCCTGGCCGGGCTGCCCGCGCTGGTCGCCGCGCCCGTCGCCGTCGTCGTACGGCTGCTGGTGAAGCGGCTGGCGCGGCCCTCGGGGCTGGCCGGGCGCCGGGAACTCGCGAGCATGTGCCCGCAGGGCATCGCCGCCCGCGCCCGCGACCTGCGCCCCACCCTGAAGGGCCGCGAACACCTGCACCCGGACGAGACCGGCAACCTCCTCGGCGACCTCGACCCCTCGGGCCCCGAACTCCGCTCCTCCTACGAGGACGTGGAACTGGACCTGATGGCCCCCCGGGCGGGCAAGTCCACCGGTATCGCGATCCCCCGAGTGCTGCGCGCCCAGGGCCCGGTGCTGCTGACCTCGAACAAGTCCGACGTGTACGCCGTCACCCGCGCCGCCCGCGCCGAGACCGGCACGGTCTGGACCTTCGACCCGCAGGGCATCGCGCACACCCCGCGCGGCATGTGGTGGAACATGCTCGGCGAGTGCACGACGATCGAGGGCGCCCGCCGGCTCGCCGGTCACTTCGTGGCGTCGGTCAACGACGATTCCTCCCAGAAGGACTTCTGGATCGCCGCCGCCCAGAACACCCTGACCGCCCTCTTCCTCGCCGCCGCGCGCGGCGAGGCCGGCGTCCAGGAGCTGCTGGCCTGGCTCGCGGACCCGGCCGACCGCACCCCGATCGACCTGCTGCGCGACGCCGGACTCCCGGCGATGGCCGACCAGTTGCAGGGCACCGTCCGGGGCGCCGTGGAGACCAGGGACGGCATCTACGAGACCGCCCGGCAGACCGTCTCGTGTCTGCTGGACCCGGAGATCCTGGCCTGGGTCACCCCCGACCCGGACCTGCCGGAGTTCGTGCCGGCCGCGCACGTCCTCGGCCGGGACACGCTCTACCTGCTGTCCAAGGACGGCGGTGGCTCGGCGGCCGGGGTCATCGCGGGCATCGCGGACGCCACGATGCGGGCCGGGGTGGTGGCGGCGGAGCGGATGGGCGGCCGGCTGGACCCGCCGATGACCGCGGTCCTCGACGAGGCCGCGAACGTCTGCCGCATCTCCGATCTCCCCGACCTGTACTCGCACTTCGGCTCCCGCGGCATCAACGTCGTGACACTGCTGCAGAGTTACCGGCAGGGGGCGCGGGTGTGGGGCGAGGCGGGCATGGACGCCCTGTGGAGCGCGGCGACGGTGAAACTGCTCGGGGCGGGCCTGGACGACGCGGACTTCGTGCAGAAGATCTCCACCCTGGTGGGCCAGCACGACGTGCGCACCCCGAGCGTCTCCCGCAGCAAGGACGGCACGTCACGCTCGTACTCCTACCGCCAGGAGGCGGTGCTGCCGCCCGACCGGATCCGCGCCCTGCCCAAGGGCACGGCCCTGCTCCTCGCCACCGGCATCCGCCCGGCCCTGATCCGGCTGCGCCCCTGGTACAAGGAGCCCGACGCGGGCCCCATCTCGGCGGCGGCCAAGGCCGAGACGGCAGCCATCACCGAGCGGGCGGCGGCCCGGCTGGGGGCCGGCCCGGTCACGCTCACGAAGCCGACGGACCGGGACGACAAGAACCCGGCGCCGACGGGCGCGTGACGCAAAACCACCTGCTTCGGGCCGGGAGCGGAGTTCCGCTCCCGGCCCGAAGTCCTGCCCTACGGTTCGACGGTCACCGCGACAGACCGACCGCGGCAGCGATGCCGAAGGCCAGCGTGCAGGACAGGAACCAGACGAAGGCCGTGCCCATCGGTCGCGCCCGTCCCGGCCGCGGCCGTACCGCGCGTACGGCTTCGTACACCGCGCGCACCAGACAGCCGGTCCCCGTGACCGTGCCGAACGCCTGAATCGCCAACTCGCCGTCCATGAATTCCCTTCGCCGTCTGGAAGCCCGGCCGCCCGGCGCTGCGGAACGCGGCGGGCCCAGCCCGCTCATGTCACTGACTGAGCGGCTTGTTCTGGTTGTTGGCGGAGACCAGGGCCGGAACGGTATTCGACGTCGACTGCGACGGGCCGGGGTTGTTCTGGAGGTTCTGGATTCCTACCGGGGTCAGGTTCGCGGCGGCGGCCGTCTCCTTCTCCTGCTGGATCTTCTCCGAGGTCTTGATCAGGGAGTCCATCCCCTTGACGAAGTTCTCCCGGAACTTGTCCCTGGCGCCCGTCATGTCGGCGCCCGGCTTGGTCACCTCGAAAGGCTTGTTGGCGTCGATGACGTGAGCGAAGTCGATGAGCTTCGCGTCCACCACGGAGTTCCCGTTCGCCGTGCCCTTGACCGTGAAGACGCTGGAAGCGACCAGACCGATGTCGGTCGTCTTCACCGCGTCCCTGATGTCCTTCATCTTCGCGACCATCTGCTTCCACACCTCCGGATCGTCCGAGAACTTGCTCAGGATCTCCTCGGAGTTGCGGCCGCTCTTGATCCGGGACTTGGCCGCGTCATCACCCGCGACCACACGCCAGTTCCGCTTGGCGGAATCCGTGAGGACGTCGACGAACTTGAGCTTGATGGACTTCAGGACGGCCTCTCCGGTGGTCTTTCCCTGCTGCTTCGTGTTGTCCACGTAGCTCGTCGTCTGAGGGCCGATCTTCATGTCCAGGACCTTCTTCTGCTGGAGGTTCGCGATGTTCTCCATATACACGAACTTCTTGTCGTCCAGAGCGGCCTTCTGGGTGTCGTCCAGGTCGTCCTTCAGCAGGTTGCGCACCTCGTCGGCGGTGTAGGTCTTGGGCACCACACCCTGCATCGCCGGGTACTGGCCGTCCCGGACCCGCTGGTAGAACTCGTTCTCCGTGTTGTGGTCCCCGGCCGGCTTCTGCACGATCTCCCGGTCCGCGCCGAGGTACTGGAGGTCTCCGTGACCGCCGGCCTGCTTATTCCGTATCTCTTGTTCCGCTTCGTCGTCGGTGCTGTAGACCATCTCGATCTCGTTGTTCTCGACCATGCCTGCGCTCCTTTGTGGGATACCTCAGCAGTCCACAACGTCTGTGGGGGTGCCCGGAGTTCAGCCGGGCCGAATTCCTTTGAACCCCCCGTCCGGAACTTCTCGTAGTGCGGGGTGAAACGGCCACACCTCAAAGGACCGGAGCACCTCGAATGCCCTCCGCACAGGAACAGCAGGAAGAGCAGGAAGAACAGGAAGAGCAGCAAAAAGATCAGCAGAAGCCGGTTTTCATCCTCTATCTGACAGGCGCCGAACACGACGAGGCGCTGCGCGGACTGATGCAGTGGGTACGCCATCTCCTGCTGCCGGTCTACGGCCGGGAGGTCACCTCCACGGCCCCCTGGTGCACGAGTTGGTGGCTCCACCGCGAGGCCGTGGCCCAGTTGTACGGCCTGTGGCTGTCCTGGCAGGAGCTGACCAGCGCCGCCGCCGGGCTGACCGGCCCCGCCATCTGGCACCGAGACCATCTCGCCCACGTCATGAACGCGCTCCGCGATCCCTCCGGCCCCTTCGCGGGCTGCAAGGCGAACGGTCACCGGGAGAAGGAGCCACCGGGGATGGCCGCCTACGGGGAGTGAGGCGCCGTCACAGCGTGCGGGAGATCGCCGCCGACGCGATCCGCGGCGGCAGGCCCACGGTGGCGGTCTCCCCGTTCCTGGTCGGTCCCTGCCCCGGCGACTCCGTGTGGACACTGCGCAGGGCCGCCGCGTCGGCGACCGACGGCGGTGGCGAGGAGGGGTACGCGACCGTGCTCAGGGCCGGCCGGACCTCGTTCCAGGTGCCGGGGCCGTGCAGCAGGGCGTAGCCGAGTTCGTGGGCCACCGCCTGGTTCCGAGGGTCGGGGCCCAGGTGCCCGGCGAGCACGTCGGCCAGCCTCATGTCCCGGAACTCGCCCCGCAACCCGACCCGGTCCGGCACCGTGACGCCCTCCAGCTCCTCCCGGGTGAACCCGCGCTCCTCCATCAGCCAGCGGCTGACCGTCTCCCGGTCCACGGCCCCGCCCGCCGCATACGCCCGCACCTCGGCCCGCAGCCGTTCCGGCTCCTCGTAGAGGGGGACCAGGAGCTCCCTGATCCCGTCCGGGAGGGGCGTGTCGTCGTCGCGGAGGACGCTGTCGGGGGTGTGGACGGACGGCGCGGGGTCCTGTGGCCGGTACGACGTGCGCGGCGCGGGCTGCTGCCCTGCCGGCAGCCGCGGCGACAGCTGCGGTCCCTGCGGCGTCCGGGGCGGTTGCGAGACCTGCGGTGTGTGTGCGGGTCGCGGTGGTGCCGGTGATGTCGCGGGTGCGTGCGACGCCTGCGGCGCCGACGGTGTGAGCGGTTCCTGCGGTTCCTGCGGTGCTGGCGGTGTGCGCGGTGCCTGCGGTAGCTGCGACGCCTGCTGGGTCCGCGCCGCCCGTCCCAGCAGCTCCCCCAGGGCCCGCACCACTTTGTAGTACCGCAGGTCCTCGTCGCCGCCCAGCGCGTCGAGCAGGTTCTTCCGCCAGCCCTCCGCCGCTCCCTGCCCCTGCCCCTGGCCAGGGGCCTGCGGTGCGAAGTCGACGACGTCGACGCGCCCGTCCTGCCGGAGGTCCACCAGAAGGTTCGCGTGCCGGGGCGCCACGCCGGCGACCCCCGCCTGCCGGACCGTCCCCTCCTCCTTCAACTCGCCCAGTACCACCCAGGCTTCCTTGACCTTCTCCTCCGACGCGTCGAGGTTCCCGATCACCGCCGCGTCGAGATGGCCGCCGAACTCCGCCGCGACCCCCTGGAGCCTGGTCCTCAGCTCGTCCCTGGTCTCGTCCGCCCGTACGTCGAACCGGTAGAGGACCTCGACCCCCTCCCGGTCCACCCCGCCGTCCCGGATCGCCCCGGCCAGCTCGCCGGTCGTGGTGCCGTACCGTTCCCCCGCGTCGAACCTGCGGTAGCCGAGAGCGACGGCGTCCCGCACCTCCTCGGCGCTCCGGCCCTCCAGCCCGAACACGGGCCACGGCTTGTGTGCCATCTACGCCCCGCCTCCCTTCTCCGTCCCGTTCCGGTTTCCGGCCCCCGCGCCGACACAACGGGCACATCACGAAGCACGGTTCACGCTCCCGACAATCGGCGGCGGCCCGGCGCAGCACTGGGGGTGCGGAGGTTCACGCTCAATGCCGCGTGCGCGTCGCGGGGGCTGCTCGGCCACGACGGCGCCGCGGCCGCCGGACCGCCGAGCGGACCCCGACATTCGGAATGTCAATCAACCGCCCGTCGATCCGATCGTGCGTGAATCGCCTCATGCGATTTTTCCGGGGCCTCGGCGGCGCGGTGTGGGCGTACGTCCGCAGCGCCCCCGGTACGTACATCTGGCTGGCGATCCTCTTCGTGACCACCGTCGCCCTGCACCACATGTCGCCGCAGTTCGAGCAGCAGTTCCTGCGGCAGCGGTCCACCAACATCCGGGAGCTGTCGGACAACCCGGTGCGGGTGCTGGTCGCCAGCGCGATGTGGATCGACGGCGGACACTGGCTGCCGTACGCCTTCCTCTACACCGTCTTCCACGCGCCGGCGGAACGCTGGCTGGGCACGGCCCGCTGGCTGGTGGTGTGCGTGACCGCGCACGTCCTCGCCACCCTGATCAGCGAGGGCGCGCTGCTGAAGGGGATCCACGACGGCCTCGCCCCGCACTCCGCGGTCAACACCCTCGACATCGGGGTGAGTTACGCGCTGGCCGGGGTGATCGCGGTGCTCGCGTACCGGATCGCGACGCCGTGGCGGTATCCCTACATCGTGGCCGTGCTGCTGGTCTACGGGCTGCCACTGACCGAGTCGCCCACCTTCACCGACCTGGGACACTTCGTCGCCGCGCTGATCGGCCTCGGCTGCCGGCCGCTGGTCAGGGGGCGCGGAAAAGCATGGAATCCGAAGGAGACACTGGCCGGTCTCAGGGGTTAGCGTCCAGGTCATGAGCAGATCGGCAGGCGGCGCGGCACGCGGCGTCGTGAACGGCGGCATCTCCTTCTGGTACGCGGACGACGGCCTCCCGTCGGTACGGGAGCCGCTCGCCGGTGACGCCACGGCGGACGTGGTGATCGTCGGCGGCGGCTACACCGGCCTGTGGACCGCGTACTACCTGAAGAAGGCCGCCCCCTTCCTGCGGATCACCCTCCTGGAGCAGAAGTTCTGCGGCTACGGCGCCTCCGGCCGCAACGGCGGCTGGCTCTACAACGGCATCGCCGGCCGCGACCGGTACGCCGCGCTGCACGGCCGCGAGGCCGCCGTACGCCTGCAGAAGGCCATGAACGACACCGTCGACGAGGTCGTGGCGGTCGCCGCGGCCGAGGGCATCGACGCCGACCTGCACAAGGGCGGCGTCCTGGAGGTCGCCACCACCCCGGCCCAGCTGGCCCGCCTGAAGGCCTTCCACGAGCACGAGCTGTCGTACGGCGAGAAGGACCGCGAGCTGTACGGCGCCGGGGAGACCCGGGAGCGGATCCGCGTCGCCGACGCGGTGGGCGGCACGTGGACCCCGCACGGTGCCCGGCTGCACCCGGTGAAGCTGGTGAAGGGCCTGGTGGCGGCCGTGGCAGCGCTCGGCGTCGTCATCCACGAGTCCACGCCGGTGACCGAGGTCCGCCCCCGGCACGCCGTCACCCCCTACGGCACGGTCCGCGCCCCGTACGTCCTGCGCTGCACCGAGGGCTTCACCGCGAGCCTCAAGGGCCAGAAGCGCACCTGGCTGCCGATGAACTCCTCCATGATCGCCACCGAGCCACTGACCGAAGAGCAGTGGGCGTCGGTGGGCTGGGAGGGCCGGGAGACGCTCGGGGACATGGCGCACGCGTACATGTACGCGCAGCGCACGGCCGACGGGCGGATCGCGCTCGGCGGGCGCGGGGTGCCGTACCGGTTCGGGTCGCGGACGGACAACGACGGCCGCACACAGGAGGCCACGGTCGAGGCGCTGCGGGAGATCCTCGTGCGGTTCTTCCCGTCCCTGGCGGGTGTCGCGGTCGAGCACGCCTGGTCGGGCGTGCTCGGCGTGCCCCGCGACTGGTGCGCGACCGTCACCCTGGACCGCACCACCGGGCTCGGCTGGGCGGGCGGCTACGTCGGCTCCGGCGTCGCCACCACCAACCTGGCCGCCCGCACCCTCCGGGACCTCGTCCAGCTCGACTCCGGGCAGGCCGGCCGCACCGACCTGACCGAGCTGCCGTGGGTGAACCACAAGGTCCGCAAGTGGGAGCCGGAACCCTTCCGCTGGCTCGGCGTCCAGGGCATGTACGCCACCTACCGCGCCGCCGACCAGCGCGAACGGCTCCGCCCGAGCACGGACTCCTCCCGACTCGCCCGGATCGCGGACCGGGTGGCGGGGCGGCACTGAGGTCACACCCCGCGCGGGCGCCCCTGGAAACCCGTTGAGGCTGTGTCGTACCTGTGTGCGACCATCGGCCCAACATTCGCATTCCAGGGGGGGAACTGATGGTGTTTCACGGACCCGGCACCGGTTCCGGTACGACAGTGAGAGCCGGGCGGCTCACCGCCGTGACGGTCCTCGTCGTATCGCTGCTCACCGCACTGCTCACCCTCACCGGCGCCGGGTCCGCCCGCGCCGACGACCCGGTGTGCGCGCCGCTCGCCCTCGCGCCCTTCGGCGACCCCGGGGACGCGGAGGCCAAGGTGTCGGTGCCGGCCGACGGCAGCACCTGCTTCACCCTCACTGCCGAGGCGCCCGGCCTGCACCTGGTCTCCCTCGGCGCCGGCAGCAGCGACCTGTACCCCCAGCTGTACACCGCCGACGGCACCCAACTCGACTGCTACGACAACGAGTACAGCGTCAAGGGCTGGTGCGACCTGCCCGCGGCCGGCGCCTACACGCTCAAGGTCGTCAACACCGGCTGGGACCCCGCCGCCTCGACGCTCACCGTCGTCCCGCTCGGGTCGGCCACCCCGGGGTGCTTCGATCCGGCCGGCACCGGCTGGGACCAGCCGCCCGCCACCCGCACCGCCGTGAGCCCGGCCGAGGTCGACTGCCAGCCCTTCACCGGGCAGGCCGGCGAGCGCATCCGCCTCACCGCCGCCACGTCGGTCTACGGCAGCACCGTCGCATGGCTCACCGACGCGACCGGAGCCCGCATCTGCCCGCGCTTCCCCGAGGACGACGAGGACAGCTGCGTCCTGACCGGCAGCGGCCCCTACCGGGTGATCTCCCAGGTCACCTACGCGGAGAACGGCTTCCCGGCCGGGTACACGGTCGCCGCCCGCCGCCTGAACGACCCGCAGGGCTGCACCACCGCCCCGGTCCGCCCGTACGGCGTCCTGGACCCGCAGGACCTCACGGTCGGCGGCTGCTCCACCTTCACCGCCGGGAAGGCCGGCCCCTACACCGTCCACTACGTCAACGAGGACCGCGGCACCGGCCCGGTCCAGGTCTACGGCGCGGACGGCAGGACCGTGTGCCGCTCCGACACCGACCCGTGCCGGGTGCCCGCCGCCGGCACCTACACCGCGATCCCCGAGGGCCCCGCCCGCCAGGGCGTGATCGTCCTCGACCGAGCCTCCGACGCCGGATGCGTGACCACCGGGTACGGCCTGCACCGGGGCGAGCTGAGCACGCCCGGCCAGTACGACTGCCTGACCCTGCCCGCCCCGCACAACGCCCGGATCGCCGCCCTCACCCCGCTCGTCTCCGCCGGTGTCGACGCCGACGTGGAGGTCGTCGACGCCGACGGCACCGCCCAGTGCGACGCGCAGGCCCTCGCGGACGGCGACTGCGCGCTCACCGGCACCGCGCCCTACCGCGTGCTGCTGCACAGCGAATACCAGGCGGAGGGCGCGACCGGCCCCTACGGCATCGCCCTGCACCGCACCGACGCCCCCGAGAGCTGCCCCGTGCTGCCCGCGGGCAGCTTCACGGCCGACGGCGCGAAGGCCACGTTCACCACCGGCGGCGGTGCCTTCTCGCAGTGCCTGAGCATCCCGGCGGACGCCCACACCGGCGCCGAGCTGCTCCAGCTGACCGCCACCTCGGGGGACGCACCCGCGAAGTTCTCGGTGCTGGACTCCACCGGCAAGAAGGTCTGCGAGCGCTACGCCACCACCAACGGCTGGACCGTCTGCCCGCTCACCCCGGGCAAGGCCCACACCGTGCTGGTCACCGGCCAGGACAAGGCGGCCGCGTACACGCTGACCCGCCGGGACGTCACCGCCTCGGCGACCTCGGTGGGCTGCGCGAGGACCTCGGCGGCCAAGGTCGGCGGCCCCTCGGTGAAGCGCGGTTACGGCGCCGCCGGCACCGTCGACTGCGTCCAGGTCACCACGCCCGCCGCCACCGACGTGCTCCACGTCAACGTGCGGGACGCGCTGGGCAAGGCCAACCTCATGGTGCTCGGCGGCGACGGCACGTCCGAGTGCTCCTACCGCAACAGCGCCTGCGCGGTCACCGGCTCCACCACCCACCAGGTCCTCGTCCAGACCCCGGCCGGCCAGCAGGCCTCCCCCGTGTACCACCTGGACGCCCTGCGCATCGCGACCGCCGACGGCCCGGCACCCGAGTGCACCAGGGTCCCGTCGGTGTCGTACGGGTACGGCCCGGTCACCGGCACCCTCGACGAGACGCACAGCGCCGTCTGCGCGGTCCTGCCGACCTCCGGTCTCGACCACTTCTCGGCCGACATCAAGGACACCACCGGCGCGACCGCCACGGCCGTACCGGCGCTGTACAACCCGACGTCCTGGCGCAACGGCTGCGTCCACTACCTCGGTACGGACGGCGACGGCGACGGCTACGACTGCGCCACGCTCGGCTCGTCCGCGGCGGCCACCCCGACCGTGTTCCTGCTCGGCCTGCCCGAGACCGCGTCCAGCACCGCCTACAGCGCCCGGCTGGCCTGCTCGTCCCCCCTCTGCGGCACCGACAGGGTGAGCGTCACGGGGATCAGCCCGGCCACCGGGGTGAGCGGCACGAAGGTGAAGGTGACGGTCACCGGCACCGCGCTCGGCCCGGACACGGTGGTACGGCTGAGCCTGTCCGGCCGGACGATCTCCGCGAAGGCCGACTCGGTCGCCGCGGACAACCGCTCGGTGACGGCCACCCTGGACCTGACCGGCGCGGCCGTCGGCGACTGGACCGTCAGCGTGCTGTCGTTCTGCTGCGAGTACCAGAGCGGCGGCTTCACGGTCACCCAGCCCCGGCTGACCGGCACGGCCGCTCCGAAGATCACCGGCACCGCCGGGGTCGACGCCAAGGTCACGGCCACGACCGGGAGCTGGTCGGCGGCCCCGACCTCCTACACGTACCAGTGGAACGCCGACGGCAAGGCCGTCGCCGGGGCCACCGCCGCCTCGTACACCGTCCCGGCGTCCCTGCTCGGCAGGAAGCTCACGGTGACCGTGACGGCCGTGCGGAGCGGCTGGGCCAGCGGGTCGGCGACCTCGGCCGCGGTGACGGTCGCGAAGGGAGAGGCACCGAGGGCCACCAAGGCGCCGGCCGTCGGCGGCACGGCGAAGGTCGGGAAGAAGCTGACGGCGGCGCACGGCACCTGGAGCCCGGCGGCGACCTCGTACGCGTACCAGTGGTACGCGAACGGCAGGGCGATCGGCGGGGCCACCAGGTCCACGCTGACCCTGAAGGCGGCCCAGAAGGGCAAGAAGATCACCGTGAAGGTGACCGCCCACCGCACCGGCCACAAGGACGGCACCGCGACCAGCAGGCCGACGAAGCCGGTCACCGGCTGAGCGCGAGGCCATACCGTCAACGGCTGACCCCGTACGCCGGCCCGAGACCTCGCCGTGCGGACCAAGCGCACGCGTGGGCAGCCTGCCGCCCACGCCCCGCTCCATTCATCCATCGCGCTTCTGAATGTCATGAAGAGCGACTGTTGGACTTGTGAATCATCGGTTCCTAGGCTCGCCCAGGCAGGCCTTCAGTAAGCGAGGACCCCGCGCGAGACGACCGCGCGAGACGGCTTCGGACGAGAAGGCTTCGGCCACCTGTCTTCTGTCTTCCACATCCGGAGGAGACGTTCGATGAAGCAACGCACGATCGGCGGACGCACGGTGTCGGCGATCGGGCTCGGCGGTATGCCGATGTCCATCGAGGGCCGGCCCGACGCCGGCAGATCGATCGCGACGATCCACGCCGCGCTCGACGCCGGTGTCACGCTCATCGACACAGCGGACGCGTACCACCGCGACGCCGGCGAGGTCGGACACAACGAGGAGCTGATCGCCCAGGCGCTGCGCGAGTACGGCCCGGGAGCGGGCGACGTGCTCGTCGCGACGAAGGGCGGACACCTGCGGCCCGGTGACGGCAGCTGGACCGTGAACGGCGACCCGGCCCACCTCAAGCAGGCCGCCAAGGAGTCGGCCAGACGCCTGGGCGTCGAGGCGATCGGCCTGTACCAGTTCCACCGCCCCGACCCTCGCGTCCCGTACGCCGATTCCGTCGGTGCGATCCGTGACCTGCTGGACGAGGGCGTGATCCTCATGGCGGGCATCTCGAACGCGACCGTTCACCAGATCGACGAGGCGAACGAGATCCTGGGCGGCCGGCTGGCCTCGGTCCAGAACCAGTTCTCGCCCAGCTTCCGCTCAAGCCAGGGCGAGCTGGAACACTGCGCCGAACTCGGCATCGCGTTCCTGCCCTGGAGCCCGCTGGGCGGCATCGCCGGCGCGCCCGCGCTCTCAGCGCGGCACACCGTCTTCCAGGAGGTCGCCGACGAGGTGGGCGTCAGCGTCTACCAGGTGACCCTGGCCTGGGAACTCGCCCTCGCACCCGTGGTGGTGCCGATCCCCGGGGCCTCCCGTCCCGAGAGCATCCGCGACTCGGCCGCCGCCACCGACGTCACGCTGACTCCCGAGCAGATCTCCCGCCTGTCGGCGGCCTGAGACGCCCGGTACCGGCACCACGCACCGCTTACGGACAAGGAACCCACCGTGAAAACCTTCAAGCTGCCCGGCACCGAGATGGTCGTCCCGAACATCGTGCTCGGCCTGATGCGCATCCAGGACAAGAGCGACGCAGAGGTGCGAGAACTCCTTGCCGCCGCGATGGACGCCGGCATCACCTTCCTCGACCACGCCGACGTGTACGGCAGCGAACTGCACGGCTGCGAGCGCCGTTTCGCCGAGGCCATGCAGCTGAGCGCCTCACAGCGCGAGAAGCTGATCATCCAGTCGAAGGCGGGCATAGTCCGCGAGGGCCCGTACTTCGACTTCTCCTACGAACACATCGTCGAGTCCGTGGACGGCTCGCTCAAGGCTCTCGGCACCGACTACCTCGACATCCTGCTCCTGCACCGACCCGACGCGCTGGTCGAACCCGAGGAAGTGGCGCGGGCCTTCGACGAACTCGCGACGGCGGGCAAGGTGCGGGCCTTCGGCGTCTCGAACCACACGCCCCGCCAGATCGACCTGCTGAAGCGCTACGTCACCCAGCCGCTGGTGGCCAACCAGCTCCAGCTGTCGATCACACACGCTCCGCTCGTCGCGCAGGGCGTCGCGGCCAACATGCAGGGCCTGGAGCAGTCGGTCAGCCGCGACGACGGACTCCTCGACTACTGCCGCCTGCACGACATCACCGTGCAGGCCTGGTCGCCGTTCCAGGCCGGGTTCTTCGACGGACCGTTCCTCGGCTCGGAGCGCCACGCCGGACTCAACGCCGTCATCGACCGCCTGGCGGCGAAGTACGGCGTGCCCGCCATCGCCATCGCGACCGCCTGGATCACCCGGCACCCCGCCCGGATGCAGGTCGTCATCGGCACCACCACACCGCAGCGCGTCACGGACGCCGCCCTCGGATCGGACGTCCCGCTGACCCGCGCCGAGTGGTACGAGCTGTTCCGCGCCGCGAACTACATCGTTCCCTGACCTCTCGCCCAGGGGCGGTCACAGGCAGCGCCGCCAGTCGAAGCACTGGCGGCGCCGCCGCGTGATGCGGCGGTGCCCATGTCGTAGGAGCCCCCTGTCGGATTCGAACCGACGACCTTCGCTTTACAAGAGCGGCGCTCTGACCAGCTGAGCTAAGGAGGCGTACGCGCACCAGGGGTGCGTGCCAGTGCAGTGTACCCACGTCCCGGGCGGGGCCTGTCGAAAATTTCCGCGAAGTTCACAGGGCTCCAGGTACTGACATACGGGGTGAACGCCAGGTACCGTCCTGATCCGGTTCACTCGCGTGGGCTACCCGAGTGAGCTACACCAACCACCTTCCTACAACGGATCGTCCGGCACGTTCCTGCCGGTAGAAGGGGGCCTCTGAGCCATGGCCACTGTCACGTTCGACAAGGCGACCCGGATCTACCCGGGTTCCACCAAGCCCGCCGTCGACGGCCTCGACATCGCGATCGAGGACGGCGAGTTCCTCGTCCTGGTCGGCCCGTCGGGCTGCGGAAAGTCCACCTCGCTGCGCATGCTCGCGGGCCTGGAGGACGTCAACGCCGGCGCCATCCGCATCGGTGACCGCGACGTCACGCACCTGCCGCCCAAGGACCGGGACATCGCCATGGTGTTCCAGAACTACGCCCTCTACCCGCACATGACGGTCGCCGACAACATGGGCTTCGCGCTCAAGATCGCCGGCGTCAACAAGGCGGAGATCCGGCAGAAGGTCGAGGAGGCCGCGAAGATCCTCGACCTGACCGAGTACCTGGACCGGAAGCCGAAGGCCCTGTCCGGTGGTCAGCGTCAGCGTGTCGCGATGGGCCGCGCGATCGTGCGTGAGCCGCAGGTCTTCCTCATGGACGAGCCGCTGTCCAACCTGGACGCCAAGCTCCGTGTCTCGACCCGTACGCAGATCGCGTCCCTGCAGCGCCGTCTCGGCATCACCACCGTCTACGTCACCCACGACCAGGTCGAGGCCATGACGATGGGCGACCGGGTCGCGGTCCTCAAGGACGGTCTGCTCCAGCAGGTCGACTCGCCGCGCAACATGTACGACCGCCCGGCCAACCTCTTCGTCGCCGGCTTCATCGGCTCCCCCGCCATGAACCTGGTCGAGGTCCCGATCACCGACGGCGGCGTGAAGTTCGGCAACAGCGTGGTGCCGGTCAACCGCGAGGCCCTCAAGGCCGCCGCCGACAAGGGCGACCGCACGGTGACCGTCGGCGTCCGTCCCGAGCACTTCGACGTCGTCGAGCACAACGGCGAGGCCGCGTCCGCCCTCTCCAAGGACACCGAGGACGCCCCGGCCGGTCTCGCGGTCTCCGTGAACGTCGTCGAGGAGCTGGGCGCCGACGGCTACGTCTACGGCAGCGCCAAGGTCGGTGACGAGCTCAAGGACCTGGTCGTCCGCGTCAGCGGCCGCGCGGTCCCGGAGAAGGGCGCCACGCTGCACGTCGTGCCGCGGCCGGGCGAGACCCACGTGTTCTCGACGTCCACGGGCGAGCGTCTCTCGGACTGACCTCCGCCCGCCTCCGACTCGGAGCGCGTCCCGGAAACAAACCTCTGACCAGGGTGAATTCACCCAGGTTGACGGAAAGGGCCCCGCAGCCTGCTGCGGGGCCCTTTCCACTGCCCTGATTTACCCCGGCAAGCGGGTGGTTTTCGAGCGGTGTGCGTCAACCCCGTACCCGCGACACAGCACTTCACCATCCCCCGAACCGGTGACTAAATGTCGCCAAATCATTACCGCACGCTACCCTCACACGCGTGAAGCACTCCACCACCCCTCAGACGCGACGCGGCCACCGGGGCGGCCCTGCCCGCCGGATCGGCCGCACCCTCGCCCTTGTCCTGCCCGTCGTCCTGGTGCTCTCCGGGACCCTCGCGGTCACCCGCGTCAACTGGACCGGGTCCCCGCGGAGCTCGGTGCTCACCGCGACCGACGTGACCGACGTGCACGTCTCCTCCAAGGCCGTCTCCCAGGCCCCGCAGGACGTGCTGCGCGACCAGCTGATGACCGAGCTCCAGGACAAGAACCCGGGCCAGGTCCTCACCCACCTCCAGCAGGCGGTGAACGGCCACCCGTCGCTGGCGGAGCACTGCACGTCCATCGCCCGCGCGCTGGGCCGGGCCGCGGTCCGCATCTACGGCGCCTCCCGCGCCCAGTCGTACGCCCGCCCGGTCTGCGACACGTCCTTCGCGTCCGGCGTGCTGGCGGCGCACAGCTGAACACCGGTTGGGAAGTGGGTAACGGCTCCTTAAGGGGCCGCCCGCGGCGGGAAGCCGACCCCGGGGCGCGTCGTACAGTTCGGGCATGACCCATCCGAACGCCGCGTTGCGCCCCACTCAAGCCGTGATCCTGGCCGGTGGCCAGGGCTCACGGCTTCGTCCGTACACCGACGACCGGCCCAAGCCGATGGTCGAGATCCCGGGTACGGGCACGCCGATCATCGGCCACCAGTTGACCTGGCTCGCCGAGGAGGGCGTCACGGACGTGGTGGTCTCCTGCGGCCATCTCGCCGAGGTCCTGCAGAAGTGGCTGGCGACGGCCGACCTGCCGCTGTCCGTCACGACGGTGGTCGAGAGCGAGCCGCTGGGCCGGGGCGGCGGCCTGAGGTACGCGGCCGCGCATCTCCCCCGCCCCGACGGGCCGTGGTACGCCACGAACGGCGACATCTGGACCCGGTTCTCGCTGCGTGACATGGCCGACTTCCACACGGAGCGGGACGCGGTGGCGACGCTGGCGCTGGCGCGGCCGCGGATTCCGTGGGGCGCGGTGAAGACGGACGGCTTCGGTCACATCACGGACTTCATCGAGGCACCGCCGTCGACGTTCGAGATCAACGCCGGGGTGTACGTCTTCTCTCCCGAGTTCGCCGCGCTGCTCCCCGAGCGCGGGGACCACGAGCGGACCACGTTCCCGCACCTGGCACGCAGCCGGCGACTGGCCGGGTTCCCCATCCCGCAGGGGGCGTACTGGCGGGCGATCGACACGGCGAAGGACCTGACGGAGGCGGCGAAGGAACTGGCCTCGCTGGGGCGGTAGGCCGAAGAGAGGGGGCGGTTGCCGCCGGTTCGCCGCCTGCGGGCAGACAGTGGCCGATCGCGCAGTTCCCCGCGCCCCTTTTCGGGGTGGCGAAGGACCATCGTCGACTGCCGGTCCGCTGGGGCTCGCCGCGCAGTTCCCCGCGCCCCTGGCGGGGCGCTGCCGAAGCACCCCGAAGAGGCGCCCCCGAAAGGCACGCCAGGAACTGCGCGACAAGCCCCCACAGACCCGCACCCAACAACGACACACCGCCCCCGAAAAGGGGCGCGGGGAACTGCGCGACGAGCCCCCGCAGGCCCGCAGCCGACGACGGCGCACCGGCCCCGAAAAGGGGCGCGGGGAACTGCGCGACGAGCCCCTGCGGGCCGCGGTCGACGGCGGCGGACCGGTCTGGAAGGGGGTCAGCCGAGGAGGCCGCCCACCAGGCCTGGCTGGCCTGAGGAGGAGGCGCCGCCGCCGGTGCTGCCGGTGTTGTTGCCGGTGCCACCGGCGGTGGAGGCGCCCCCCGTGGCGGTGCCGCCTGAGGTGGGCCCCGCTGTGGTCGGCGCCGGAGCGGTGTGCTGGGGCGGGGCCTGCCCCGTGGTCCCCTGGGTCTCGCTGGGCGTCGTGGTGGTGGCCCCACTCGTGCTGCTGTCGGCGCTCGGGGTGGCCGCCGACCGGGAGGGGCTGGACGTCGCGCCCCCGGAGGGAGCCGTGGAGGCCGGCGGAGCCTGGCGGCGGGGCTTGGTCGACTCGCCGGGCAGCGTGGTGCCGGGGAGGTTGTTGCGGGGCGCCTCACCGGGCCCGGGGACGATCACGCGGCTGGAGTCGCGGACCGCGCCACCCAGCAGCGAGCCGATGAGGAGGGTGAGGCCGACGGTGACGGCCGTGATCAGAGCGCCCCGGCGCAGGACGTAGGCGCGCAGGTCCCAGATGTCGGAGCGGGGTCCGAGACGGCGCCAGGCGCTGGCCGCCAGTCGGCCGTCCACGGAGTAGACGGGCGCACCGGCGATGATCAGCGGGGACCAGGCGGCGAGGTAGATGATGTCGGGGGCGTCGTAGGCCGGGACCGTCTTCCAGCTGACGGTGACGATGAGCGCGGCGGAGAGCAGCGCACCGAGCACCGCGGCCACCCGCTGCCAGCAGCCGAGGACCGTCAGCACGCCGACGATCACCTGCGCGAAGGCGATGACCAGCCCCGAGCCGACGGGGTGGTGCAGGGCGAACTGGCGCAGCGGCTCGGCGACTTCCCAGGGGTGCAGGGTGTTGAGCCACTTGACCATGGAGCCGCGCTTGCCGCCGTCGAAGTAGACGGGGTCGCAGAGCTTGCCCATGCCGGCGTAGATGGAGATGAAGCCGAGGAAGATGCGCAGGGGGAGGAGGACCACCCCCAGGTTCATCCGGCGGCCCGGGTAGTAAGCGTGCCGGGCCGGGTCGCCGTCACCGGCGCGCCGGGCCGACCGCGGTTCGTCGAAGTCCTCGAACTCGTCGTCGGCGTAGGCCGGTTCGCCGTAGCCGGGCTCGCCGTAGGTGAGGTCGTCGTAGGCGCTGCCCACCGCCGGCAGGTTCGGGAGCAGCCGGTTCTCGCCGGAGGCCGGGGACCGGGGGTGGCCGACCGTCGGCGTCTCGACGGTCTGTTCGAGCGCGTGGTAGCCGTCGCCGAGGCGCGGGATGACCTGGGTCGCGCCCGCCGGTTCGGCGGACTCGTCGACGTGCCGGACGCTGCCGCCCCGGACGGCCTGGAGCAGCCGGTGGGCGCCGGTGTCGTCGGGCGCGGACCGGCCGCTCCAGACGACCGGACGGCGACGGCCGGGTGCCGCCCCCGCCCTGCCCGCCGGGGCGGCGACCGGGATGCGCGCGGTGTCCTCGGTGGCGCTCAGGTGCCGTGCGACCCGGGGGGACGGGGTACGCCGTGTCGATGCGCCCAGCTGCACGCGGAAGCTCGCGTGGTTGACGATGACCTGCGCCGGATCGCTCGGCACCTTCACCATGCTCAGCGCGGGAGCGTCGTCGGGACCGGAGGCGAATCCGGAGCGGAATCCCGAGGAGCGGTCCCCCGTGGGTGTGCGGGGTGTTCTGGTGTCCACACTCATCTAACCGAGTGACGTGGAGTTAGGACACTGCTTTGACCCGCCGGATGTGTCCGGACCCCGTCAAGGATGTCCCGGACGCCGGAATCACCCCGTGCGGGCGAGGTCTCGGACACCCGTTCAACTCGGCGCCGCGCAGCCCCGTTAGGCCGCCGGCCCGCCGTCCGCCCGCCCCACACGGCCGCCAGCCCGCCGCCGACCGGCCCCACACGACCGCTGGCCCGCTCCCGACCCGCCCCGTACCGCCGTCAGGCCCGCTGCCGCGCCGCCTCGTACAGCACGATGCCCGCCGCCACACCCGCGTTGAGCGACTCGGCGCCACCCGGCATGGGGATGCGGACCCGGAAGTCGCAGGTCTCGCCGACCAGCCGGGACAGGCCCTTGCCCTCGCTGCCCACGACGATGACGACCGGGCCGGACAGGGCCTCCAGGTCGCCTACCTCGTGCTCGCCGTCCGCGGCGAGGCCGACGACCACGATGCCGGCCTTCTTGTACGACTCCAGCGTCCGGGTCAGGTTGGTGGCGCGGGCGACGGGCGTACGGGCCGCCGTACCGGCCGACGTCTTCCAGGCACCGGCGGTCATACCGGCCGCGCGGCGCTCGGGCACGACCACGCCGTGCCCGCCGAACGCGGAGACGGACCGGACGACCGCGCCGAGGTTGCGCGGGTCGGTGACCCCGTCGAGGGCGACGATCAGCGGGTCCTCGCCCTCGTCGGCGGCCGCTTCCGCGAGGTCCTCGGGGTGCGCGTACTCGTAGGGCGGGACCTGGAGGACCAGGCCCTGGTGGTTGAGGCCGTTGGTCATGCGGTCCAGCTCGGGGCGCGGGGCCTCCATGAGGTTGATGCCACCGCGCTCGGCGGCGAGCTGGAGTGCCTCGCGGACCCGCTCGTCGTTGTCGATGAACTGCTGGACGTAGAGGGTGGAGGCCGGGACGCCCTCGCGCAGCGCCTCGACGACCGGGTTGCGGCCGACGACCATCTCGGACGTGCCCCTGCCGCCCCGGCCGCGCGCCACCGGACGGCGCTGGGCCTGCTTGGCCTTGGCGGTGGCGATGCGGTTCTTCTTGTGGCCCTTGCGCATCTCGGCGGGCGGGGTCGGGCCCTTGCCCTCCAGGCCACGGCGCCGCTGGCCGCCACTGCCGACCTGCGCGCCCTTCTTGCCGGACATGCGGCGGTTGTTGGCTGCCATGGTCACTCGTCTCCGTGAGCTTCGTTTCGTACGTACGTCTTATGCAGTGTGCCGCCCGGGGGGCCGGGCGGCACAGTCGATCTTGATGGCTGCGGGTGCTAGGACCTGAGGGTCCAGCGCGGGCCGGTCGGGCTGTCCTCGATGGCCAGGCCCGACTGGTTCAGCTGGTCGCGGATGGCGTCGGCGGTCGCCCAGTCCTTGCGGGCGCGGGCGGACTCGCGCTGACCGAGGACGAGGCGTACGAGGCTGTCGACGACCCCGTGCAGGTCCTCGCCCTTCTCGGCCTCGCCGGACCAGTGCGCGGCCAGCGGGTCGAGGCCGAGCACGCCGAGCATGGCACGGACCTCGGCGAGGCGGGCGACGGCCGCCTCCTTGTCGTCGGCGGCGAGGGCGGAGTTGCCCTGCCGGACGGTGGTGTGGACGACCGCGAGCGCCTGCGGGACGCCCAGGTCGTCGTCCATCGCCTCGGCGAACGCCGGCGGGACCTCGGCCGAGGGCTCGACGGCTCCCCCGGCCAGCTCCACCACGCGCTGCACGAAGCCCTCGATCCGCGCGAACGCCGACTCGGCCTCGCGCAGCGACTCCTCGCTGTACTCGATCATCGAGCGGTAGTGCGGGGTGCCGAGGTAGTAGCGCAGCACGACCGGGCGCCAGTGCTTGACCATCTCCGAGACGAGCACCGAGTTCCCGAGGGACTTCGACATCTTCTCGCCGCTCATGGTGACCCAGGCGTTGTGCACCCAGTACTGGGCGAAGTCGTCGCCGAACGCCTTGGCCTGGGCGATCTCGTTCTCGTGGTGCGGGAAGATCAGGTCGAGGCCGCCGCCGTGGACGTCGAAGGCCGCGCCGAGGTACTTGTGGGCCATCGCCGAGCACTCCAGGTGCCAGCCGGGCCGGCCGCGCCCCCACGGCGTCTCCCAGCTGGGCTCGCCCGGCTTCGCCGACTTCCACAGCGCGAAGTCCCGCTGGTCCCGCTTGCCGGTCTCGCCCTCGCCCTCGGGCTGGCGGAGGTTGTCCAGCTCCTGGTTGGAGAGCTGGAGGTAGTCCGGGTAGGAGCGGACGTCGAAGTAGACGTTGCCGTCGGCCTCGTAGGCGTGTCCGCGCTCGATCAGCCCGCGCATCATCTCGATCATCTCCGGCACGTGTCCCGTCGCCCGGGGCTCGTACGTCGGCGGGAGGCAGCCGAGGGCGCTGTAACCGTCGTTGAACGCGCGCTCGTTCTCGTAGCCGATCGACCACCAGGGGCGGCCCTGGTCGGCGGACTTGGCGATGATCTTGTCGTCGATGTCCGTGACGTTCCGGATGAACGTCACGTCGTAGCCGCGGTATTCGAACCAGCGGCGCATGATGTCGAAGTTCAGGCCCGACCGGATGTGCCCGATGTGGGGCGCCGCCTGCACGGTGGCACCACAGAGGTAGATCGAGACACAGCCCGGGACGAGCGGGGTGAAGTCACGGATCTGCCGGGCGTTGGTGTCGTACAGGCGAATGGTCACGGGACCAGGGTAGTGGGCGGAGGGTGGTGCGTGGCACCGATGTGTGAAGCGCCGTGGCCGGGGGCGGGTGCGCGGTGGCTCGCCGCGCTGTTCCCGCGCCCCGGGAAGGATCCGGTCACGCCGTTTTCACGACCAGCGCCGTCGCCACCGCCATGAGACCTTCGCCCCGGCCCGGGAACCCCAGACCGTCCGTCGTGGCCCCCGAGACCGAGACCGGAGCGCCCGCCGCGTCCGAGAGGATCTTCTCCGCCTCGTCCCGGCGCTTTCCGATCTTCGGGCGCGGGCCCACGACCTGCACGGCGATGTTCCCGATCAGGAATCCCGCGGCGCGGACGATCCGGGCCGCCTCCGTCAGCAGGGTCACCCCGGACGCGCCCGACCACTCCGGCCGGCCGGTGCCGAAGTGCTGTCCCAGGTCGCCCAGCCCGGCCGCGGAGAACAGCGCGTTGCACGCCGCGTGCGCGACCACGTCCGCGTCCGAGTGACCGGCCAGGCCGGGGCCCTCGCCCTCCCACTTCAGACCGGCGCACCACAGGTCACGGCCCTCCTCGAAGGCGTGGATGTCGGTGCCGACGCCCACCCTGGGGAGGATCGGGTCAGAAGCCATCGTTGAGCCTCCTGCGGGCCAGGACCGCCTCCGCGAGGACGAGGTCGAGGGGGCGGGTGACCTTGAAGGCCTCCTCATGGCCGGGGACGACCACGACCTGCTCGCCGAGCTGCTCGACCATGCTGGCGTCGTCGGTGACGTTGTCGGTGACCGTCTCGTGGGCGCGGACCAGCGTGGCCCGGTCGAAGCCCTGGGGGGTCTGGACGGCGCGCAGGCGGGCGCGGGCGGGGGTGGCCAGCACCGGTTCGGGGTCGCCGGGAGCGGCGGCCGGCTCGACCTCCTTGACCGTGTCGGCGAGCGGGAGGGCCGGGACCACGGCCGGTGCGCCGTCGCGGACCGCCTGGATCACCGCGTCGACCGTGTCGACCGGGACGAGGGGGCGGGCGGCGTCGTGGACCAGGACGATGTCGTAGTCGGGGGGCAGTGCGTCCAGGCCGAGCCTGACCGACTCCTGTCGGGACTCGCCGCCGGGGACGACGAGGAAGTCGGTGCGGTCGGGGAGCGCGTGGGCGTCGAGGAGGGACTTGACCTCGGGCGCGCCGTCGGGCGGGGCCACGACGACGACCAGGGAGACCGCGCGGGAGGCGGCGAGGGCGCGCACGGCGTGGACGAGCATGGGCGTGCCGTTCAGCGTGCGCAGTGCCTTGGGGGCGCCCGGACCGAGCCGCACACCCCGGCCGGCGGCGGGAATCACGGCTGCCGTGCGCGGTGCGGTACGCGGTTGCGTACCCGGTTCCGTACGCGAAGGACGCGAATCGTCAGACATCGGTTCCTGTCAGGTTTGTGTGCGGGCCTGGCGTGGGTATGGCCTGGGAAGTGCCGGGCGCGACGCCTTGACCGGACCCTTCCGTGACACTGGTCGAGCCAGCAGCCCGGGCCCGGCACGCTTAGTATCGGGGGTTTCCCGAGGGCGTACGCAAACATGCCGCAGCGCCCGGCGACAGTGAGAGTGTCATCGGGCACCGCGGCATTTCGGGTGTGCGGAGTTTCAGCGTGCTGAGCTGGACTGCGTCTGCGTCAGGACGCGAGGACCTCGTCGAGCAGGGCCTCGGCCTTGTCCTCGTTCGTGTTCTCCGCGAGGGCGAGCTCGCTCACCAGGATCTGGCGGGCCTTGGCGAGCATGCGCTTCTCACCGGCGGAGAGTCCGCGCTCGCGCTCACGACGCCACAGGTCACGCACGACTTCCGCGACCTTGATGACGTCACCGGAGGCGAGCTTCTCCAGGTTTGCCTTGTACCGACGGGACCAGTTCGTGGGCTCCTCGGCGTACGGCGCGCGCAGCACCTCGAAGACCCGGTCCAGCCCGTCCTGACCGACCACATCACGCACGCCGACGAACTCCGCATTGTCCGCTGGCACACGTACCGTCAGGTCGCCCTGGGCGACCTTCAGCACCAAGTAGGTCTTGTCCACGCCTTTGATCTGGCGAGTTTCGATGGCCTCGATCAGCGCGGCCCCGTGATGGGGATAGACCACGGTGTCGCCAACCTTGAACGTCATGTGACAGGTACCCCTTCCGTGGCTATCCAGGGTAACACGGAAACCGGCGGTTCTGAATGGCGTTTTCGCAGGTCAGGGCATATCTCGGGGCTTGACAACAGCAACAGGAACGTGCTTCGCGAGCCGTCCGGAACCAGGTATTCGCAGGTGGGAGCCGCTCTTCGGGGGAGGTGAAACGCGTACGTTACACACATCCGGAGGCTCGCCCAAGCGATGGAACATCCACATATGTCCGGTTCCAAGCGTACGACTTCCGCTACTCCGTTCGGTTGCCGGAGCCGGATCCCGGACGTTTCCGGAATTGATCACCGGGTCCGACTGAACGGCACGCGAACCCGCACCTGAAGCAGTGTGTGATCAATTCTCCGGGCGGTCGCGCATTCCTTCACGGAAAATTTGCGCGTGGTGCTCGCGGTGTTGCGGACCGGTTATGTGAATGCCGGACGGGCGTCGCCCCAAAGGGGCCGAAGGGGCACTTGTGGCTGCCCGTGGGTACCCCCAGCCCGGGGGAAGCGAGGGGCTTGGGGAGGGTCGGGTGCGGCGGCGCGGGAACGGCTCGGTAACCTAAGGCCGCTGACAGACACTTAGGGCGGCTTTATAAGGGGGCCGCCCGTGCGTTCAAGGAGTTGCCGCCGCCGTGAGCAGCAGCCTTCGACGCGGCGCCCTCGCCGCCTCCACCATCGCCTTCTCCGTCGCCGCGCTCTCCGCCTGCGGCGCCGGCAACGACTCCCAGACGCTGCAGATCAAGCCGGACAACGCGGCGACGAGTGTCGGCGACATCAAGGTCCAGAACGCGACCGTGATCACCCAGCCCGACCTCACGTCGACCGGACCCGCCGTGATCTCCGCGACGATCTTCAACACCGGCACCGAGCCGGAGACGCTCCAGTCGATCGTCGTCGCCGGCACCGGCAAGACCGCCGAGCTGCACGCCACCAAGTCCCAGCCGCTGACCATCCAGGGCGGCGGCCGGCTGATCCTGGGCGGCACGGGCAACGCCTCCGCGGTGCTGGCCAGCAGCCGCGAGGCGGTCCAGGACGGCAACGCGCAGAAGATCACCTTCACCTTCAGCAAGACCGGTGACGTGAGCCTGCGCGCGTTCGTGGTGCCGGCCGAGAGCTTCTTCACGGGCTGGGGCCCGAGCGCGGTGCCGTCGCCCTCGGCCTCGCCGTCCACGTCCACCACCCCGGCCGGCGGCTCGACGGCGAGCGGCAGCGCCAAGCCGGGCAAGAAGGGCAAGGCCTCCGAGAGCGCCACGGCGACCCCGACCGACTCCGCCTCGGCGTCGACGAACGCGGGCTGAGCGCCCGCACCGCACCGGCGACACGTGAAGGGCGGCACCCCTCGGGGTGCCGCCCTTCACCGCACGACAAACACGACCGCACACCGGCGCCACGCCGACCCGCCGACCGCGTCACCGCACGTCGGCCGCATGGTCGCCGCCGTCCGCCGGCCCGGCCGTCCTGACCGCACGCCGACCACCGGCAGGTACGACACGAGCGTCACCGCACGCCGACCACCGGCCGGTACGACACGAGCGTCACCGCACGGCGGTCGCAACCACGCACACCGCCGTCAGCGCACACACCGCCGCCGCACATGGCCATCCGCGGCAAGCAAGCCGCACGTCAACCGCATGCCGGCCGCTCGGCGGCAGCCACACGTCGGCCGCTGCCGCACGTCGACAGCCGCCACACGTCGGCCGCAGCCGCACGTCGGCCGTGCCGGCCCTGCGGCTGCTGCGGCCGGCAGGCGGGTTGTTCGGTCTACGGCTCGAACTTGTAGCCGAGACCACGCACCGTCACCAGGTAGCGCGGGGCACCCGGGTCCGGCTCGATCTTGGCGCGCAGGCGCTTGACGTGGACGTCGAGGGTCTTGGTGTCACCGACGTAGTCGGCGCCCCAGACCCGGTCGATGAGCTGCATGCGGGTCAGGACGCGGCCGGCGTTGCGCAGCAGCATCTCCAGGAGGTCGAACTCCTTCAGCGGGAGGTCGACCTTGGAGCCGGAGACCGTCACCACGTGGCGGTCGACGTCCATGCGGACCGGCCCCGCTTCGAGGGCGGCCGGGGTGACCTCCTCCGGCTCACCGCGGCGGCGGAGCACCGCGCGGATACGGGCGACCAGCTCCCGGGAGGAGAAGGGCTTGGTGACGTAGTCGTCGGCTCCTATTTCGAGACCGACCACCTTGTCGATCTCGCTGTCCTTGGCCGTCACCATGATGACGGGGACGTTGGACCGGCCGCGCAGCTGGCGGCAGACCTCGGTGCCGGGCAGCCCCGGCAGCATCAGGTCGAGGAGGACGAGGTCGGCGCCGTTGCGCTCGAACTCGTCGAGTCCGTCGGGGCCGGTGGCCGCCACGGCCACCTCGAAGCCCTCCTTGCGGAGCATGTACGACAGGGCGTCGGAGAAGGACTCCTCGTCCTCGACGACGAGCACTCGGGTCACGGAAGGACCTCCGGGGCGGGAAGCGGTTCGTACGGGGATGACTCGGTGGTACCGGCCTCGTCGTCGAGGTCGGGGTGCTGCGACGCGCGGTCGCGGGCCACGCCCGCCTCCGGCAGCCTGAGGGTGAACGTGGAGCCCTGGTTCTCGGCGCTCCACACCGTGACCTCCCCGCCGTGCGAGGCGACCACGTGCTTGACGATGGCGAGCCCGAGACCGGTGCCGCCGGTGGCCCGTGACCTGGCCGGGTCGACGCGGTAGAAGCGCTCGAAGATGCGCTCCTTGTCCTTGTCGGAGATGCCGATGCCCTGGTCGGTCACGGCGAGCTCGATCATGTCGCCGCCGGGCACGCTGACCCGGCGAGCGGCTATCCCCACCCGGGTGCGGGCCGGGGAGTAGTTGACGGCGTTCTCGACCAGGTTGCCGAGGGCGGCGGCCAGCTGGCCCCGGTTGCCCCAGACGTGCAGGTCGGCGGTGCCGCCGGCGGCCATGGTGATCTGCTTGGCGCCCGCCTGGTGCCGGCAGCGGTCGATCGCCTCGACGACCAGCTCGTCCACCCGGACCGGCTCGGCGTCCTCCAGGGGGTCGTCGTTCTGCACTCTCGACAGATCGATCAGTTCCTGGACCAGGTTGGTCAGGCGCGTGGCCTCGATCTGCATACGACCGGCGAAGCGCTGCACGGCCTCCGGATCGTCCGAGGCGTCCATGACGGCCTCGGAGAGCAGGGAGAGCGCGCCGACCGGGGTCTTCAGCTCGTGGCTGACATTCGCCACGAAGTCACGGCGTACCGCCTCGATCCGGCGGGCCTCGGTGAGGTCCTCCACGAGGAGCAGCACGAGCCGGGAGCCGAGGGGCGCCACCCGGGCGGATACGGCCAGGGCCTCGCCCCGCCCGGTCCCACGCCGCGGGAGGTCCAGCTCGACCTGTCGTATCTCGCCGTCGCGCCGGGTGTCCCGGGCCATCGCGAGCATCGGCTCGATGGCGAGTTTGCCGCCGCGCACGAGCCCGAGGGCGTATGCCGCCGAGCTCGCCTTGACCACCGCGTCGGCCTCGTCCAGGACGACCGCGGAGGAGCGCAGCACGCTCAGTACGGTGTCCACGCCCGGGGGCAGTACGGGGTCGGTGTGCAGAGAAGTCCTGGTCGGTCGCTTCTGGTCGCGTTCGCTCCAGCGGAACGCCAGCATGGCGATGACACCGGTGAGCACCCCGGCGATCGCTGCCGCTGCGGCGACCGCCGCGTTCACGTCCATGCAAACAGGTTAAGCAGGGGGTACGACATCCCCACAGTCCGTGAGGTGTCAGCTCGAACACTCGTCGCCCAGAGTTCACCTTGGAGCCAGTATTGGTTCATTTGGGGTGGCAGAAACGGTCGCGTTGAGACCGGAACGTGGAAGCGTGGGGTTCGCAGCTGGTTTCGGCCACGGGCCCCGGCCCACGGAGCCCCGGGAACACACGTAGGAGAGGGAACCCATGCGGGACGCGTACCACGAGGAACTCGACTCGATCGGCGACAGCCTGGTCGACATGGCCCGGCTGGTCGGATCGGCGATCGGGCGCGCCACGACGGCGATCCTCGACGCCGACCTCAAGCTCGCCGAGAGCGTCATCGAGGCCGACCAGAAGGTGGACGAGCTCCACCACGACCTGGAGGCGCGCGCGATAGCCCTGCTCGCCCGCCAGCAGCCGGTGGCGACCGACCTGCGGATCGTCGTCACCTCGCTGCGCATGTCCGCCGACCTGGAGCGCTCCGGCGACCTGGCCCAGCACGTGGCGAAGCTGGCCCGGCTCCGCTACCCGGCGAACGCCATCCCCCACGACCTGCACGCGACCGTCCTGGAGATGGGACAGCTCGCGCAGCGCCTGATGGCCAAGGCCGCCGAGGTGATCATCACCAAGGACGTCGACCTGGCCCTCCAGCTGGAGCAGGACGACGACGAGATGGACCTGCTGCACCGCACGATCTTCCAGCACCTGCTGGACGACCGCTGGAAGCACGGCATCGAGACCGCCGTCGACGTGACCCTCCTGGGCCGCTACTACGAGCGGTACGCCGACCACGCGGTCGCCGTCGCCAAGCGCGTCGTCTTCCTGGTCACCGGCGAGCACGCGGACGACCTGCAGCCCGACATCCAGCCGGTGACGGGCGCCGAGGGGGCGTAACCGCCCGGCCGGGCGGGGCTCGCGGGGTGCGGTTCGGGCGCGGGGCACCACCATGCGCTGCCGTGCGCTGTTGATGCGCCCGGAGAAACGGGCATGGAATGGGCAAGGCCCTAGCTCTAGGGCATTCAGGGACCTCCGGGAGGGATCCATGGCCGAATCCCCCAGCACCACGCCCGACCCCACGCAGGAGCGCGAGACCGATCAGCCCGCCGAGATCAAGAACCTCCTGGTCATCGGCGCCTGCGGGTGCGGTTCGGGCTGCGGCTGCGGCTGCCAGTCGGGCAGCCCCTGCCAGTGCGGCTGACCGAACACCTCCGCACGTCAGGTACGACCACGGCAGGTACGACGAAGGGCCCCCGACTCCGGTCGGGGGCCCTTCGCGCCGCCGAGGGGCGGCGCGCGAGGCGGCACGGACGGGCGCAGCATGGAAAGGGAGGCGGAACCGGAAGCGAAACAGGAAACGGAACGGGACGCGCAACGGGAGGGTCGCGGGGAGGGGAGACAGGAGGTGGCAGCCATGCCGCAGTTCATGGACGTACACCACGGGATGCAGGGCATCACCGCCGACCAGCTCAAGGAGGCCCACGAGGCCGACCTCGCCGTCGAGAAGGACGAGGGCGTCCACTTCGAACGGGCCTGGGCGGACCCGGAGTCCGGCAACGTCTACTGTCTCTCCGACGCCCCCTCGGCCGAAGCGGTCAGGCGCGTCCACGAACGCTCGGGCCATCCGGCGGACGAGATCCACCAGGTACCGCTCTCGATCTGGTGAGGCCCGCATGCTGACGTGCGGGCGTCTCGGGCATCTCGGCGGCCCCTGGGCACGCACCGGGGGTCATGCGAGAGTGGCCCCATGACACCGGCACCGGAAGCGGTCGACGAGGTCGAGGATCTCGCGGTGGACGGGCTGCGGTGGCTGACCGGGCCGGCGCGGGAGACGCCTGGGGGCGGCCTGGCCTGGACGACGAAGCTTTCGGACGACCGCCTCAGCCCCACGCTCCACACCAGTACGGCCGGAGTCGTCCCCGTACTCCTCGACGCATGGCGCCACTTCGGCGACGACTCCTACGCCGACACCGCTCTGCGCGCGGCCCGCAGCCTCGCGGACTCCTGTGTTTCGTACGCCTGCGCGGCGACACGCCCACCCCCCACTACACGTTCACTGGCCGGACCACCCGCCAGCTCGCGGTAGCCATCACGGCGCTGCCCAGTCGCGGTAAGCGCGGTTCCTGCTCATGCCCTACGCCAAGCGCTGAGCAGTTCCTCGGGGCCGTACGCCGCCTGGAGGCCGGAGCAGTCGACTCCGCCGCGGGAGACAGCCACAAGCGGTACCGGTTCGTCGGTGATCGCTGCCCGGTGCTTGTGCAGCGCGGCCAGGTCATGGCTGTCGAACGCCGCGTTCTCCAGCCACTTGACCGAGCCGAGGAAGAGCAACTGCTTGGCCACCGGTTGCCGGTCGGCGCCCACCAGGTCGATTTCGACGTCGTTGCTGCGGGTCCAGTACCCGCCGATCGCCGAGGCTGCGGGCACGGACCCGTCCGGCAGGAGACGGGCGAGGGATTCCCGCACCAGGGGTTCGATCGCGCGGCCGCGCCAGCTCGTCCACCGCTCCTCGATGCGGTTCAGAGTGAGATCTCCCCGCATCCGCTCGATCTCCGCCATGTGCGGATCCAGGAACGCGAGCCAGAAGCGCAGGTAGGGATCTGCCACCCGGTACCGGCGTTCCTTCGACGGCCTCAGCGAGAACGGCAGCTCGGCGGCGACGACCCTCTTCTCGGTCAGGACGTCGGTGGCCCGGGTGAGAGTGGTGTGGGCGATGCCGCCCGCCGCGCGAGCGATGTTGGTGAAGGTCCGTTCCCCGGATCCGATGGCCCGCAGGACCTCCCTGCTCATCGCCTGCGGCGGGAACTCCGCGGCCAGCGAGCGCTCGGCGGAGACCAGCAGCGCCGAGATGGGATTGTCCAGCGAGTCGCGGAGGAACTCCCGGACATCCGCGCCGACCCGCCACTCGGCGCAGATCAGCGGGAGACCACCCGTGATCAGAGCGGCGTCGAACGCGGCGGCGGGGGACAGATCGAGCATCTCGGCGATGTCGGCCGGGTTCAGGGGTCCCACGACCATTTCCCGGCCCCGCTGGTGAAAGGGGCGGTCGTAGCTGTTCAGCGCCTCCATCATCGACAGATCGGACCCGACCAGGAGGAGCAGCACCGGTTTGCGGCTGAGCAGCCGGTCCCAGGCCCGCTGGAGCATGCCCTCGAAGGCGTCGACGCGGTCCATGAGATACGGAACCTCGTCGATGACCACCACGCTCGGGCTGTCGTCGGGAAGGATCTCCGCGAGCAGCCGCAAGGCCGCGTTCCACTGTGTCGGGGTCTCCTCGGAGAACAGTTCCCGCTCCGGCAGGGTGGACCTGGCGACGGCGTCGAGCAGTTCCGTCAGTTCGTCCTCGGCCGCGCCGCCCGCAGCGGTGAAGAAGAGGTACGGCGCCCCGGTGCGCCGGAGGAACTCCTCGACGAGGCTGGACTTGCCGACCCGCCGCCTTCCCCGCATGAGGACGCACTGCCCCGGCTGCGCCGACCCGACGGCGTCGCGGACCGCCCGCAAGACACTGCCGAGTACGTTCAACTCTCGGTCCCGCCCGATGAAACGACGCATGGCAACCTCGCGGCAAAGATAGTATCGCAAGCGATACTATCGTCAAGAGTACTATCTGTCGGCGGGATTCCGGGGTCAGTGTCCGCAGGACCTTTCGGGACTCGGCGCGAGAGCGTTCGCCGTCGAGGATGATCTGGTCCGAGTCCGGCGAACACAGGGGGCAGATCCATGCCGCGGATCATGTCACCTGGTACGGACAGGCCGCGCCCGGCTACGGACGCCGGATCGTCCCGTCCGCGGAGATGTCGGCGGCACGTGACCCGAAGTCGTCCTCCGAGAGGCCGGAGACGAGGTCGAGCGCGTCGCCGCCCGGCTCCGGCGTGCCCGGCTCCACGATCCGGGTCGGGCGCAGGCGCCCGGAGACGTAGGCGCCGTCGGCGCGGAGGGTGACCTGGAGTACGCCGCTGGTCGAGAGGGTGCCGCCGAGGCCGAGCACCTTGTAGCCGGAGAAGTTCCCCAGGCTGTAGGCGATCAGACGGCCCTTGTAGAACTCCATGCCCCGCATGACGTGCGGACCGCTGCCCACGACGAGGTCGGCGCCGGCGTCGATCACCGCGCGGCTGAAGCGGTAGCTGTCGCCGCGGTCCTCGCCGAGGAAGTACTCGGTGCCGGGTTCCACGTGGGTGCGGTCCGAGCCCTCCGCGCCGGCGTGCATCGTCACGATCACGACGTCCGCCATCGCCGCGGCGCGGGCGGTCAGTCGCCGGGCCTCGGGGATGTCCGTGAGGTCGTTCGCCCCTCGGTCGGGCGCGAAGCCGATCACCGCGACCCTGATCCCGCGCACCCGCTGGACGGTGATCTGGCCCAGGCGGCCGGTGTACGGCAGGTTCACGGAGCGCAGCGCGGCGAAGGTGTTGCGCCGCCCCTCCGCCCCGAAGTCGTCGATGTGGTTGTTCGCCGTGTTCAGGACCGTGAAGCCGGCCTTCTTCAACCAGCGGGCGTACGACGGCGGGGCGTGGAACGCGAAGCAGTTCGGCCCGTCGATGTGGTCGCACTTGCTGGCACCGCCGTCGGTGAGCGTGCCCTCCAGGTTCCCGAGCACCACGTCACCGGTGAGCAGGTCCTTGACGGGGTCGAAGAACGAGGCGCCGTCGTCCGGCGGGAGGTCGTCCGGGAGCGAGCCCATGACGACGTCTCCCACGGCGGTGATCCGCACGTCGCCGACGGGGCGCGGCGGCGCCGGCGCACCGGGCCGCGCGGTCCCGGTCGCCCGGACGGGGGGCCGGACGGGGGGCCGGACGGGGGTTCGGACCGCCTCGGCGGACGCCGGTGCCGCGTCCTCGGAACCGGCGCGGGACGCGAGCGCCGCGGCACCCACCACGCCGGCCCCGACCAGCCCGAGGACGACCAGACCGAGGACGACCGGACGCCGACGGCGCACCGGCTTCCGCCGCGCCCGCCACTGCCGGAGGCGCCGCTCAACGAACCTGATCATTGGCTCATCCTACGAACCGGTGACCGCATCCTCACGCAGGGTCATCACCCGGCGTGTTGCGGGGGAGCCCGTCCTCCGTCGCCAACCGTCGCGCCCCGCCGTCCTCCGCCGTCATCCGTCGTCAGCCGGTCTCCGGTGCCGGTGGTAGTCCTCCCACGCCTGCCGCTGGATCTCCTCGGCGTTCGCGAGGAGATCGTCCAGGGGTTCGGCGGCCGCCGTGGGCGGGGGGGTTGACCGGGTGAGCTTGTCGTAGAGGTACGCGCAGGCGTCGGCTTCGGTGCCGAAACGCCGCAGGACGCTGTCCTGGGACCGTTGGCGCAGGCCGACGGTCCAGGCAGCGGCGGCCTCCTGGCGCAGGAAGAAGTAGGCGTCCGGCTGGACGGGAACGGCGTGGACGCCGTCGATGTCGTAGAACGCCTCGGGAACGTCCGCTGCGCGGAGTCTGTCGACGAGTTCTGCGCGGTCCATCAGGCACGTCTCCTCACCCGGCGCTCCGGGGGTCAGGTCACCGGCAGCGCGTCCAGATACTTCGCGGTGACGAGGTCGGAGACCGACGACTTCGTCAGGTACTGGAGACCGAGACCGGGCTGACCGAACCAGGGCCGGATCGGACCTGCCTCGACCGTGAACGGCTTGAGCACCCGGTAGAGGTGGTAGCTGTACGGGAAGGTCTTGACGTAGGTGTCCAGATTGCTCGGCGGGATCGCGCGCTTGGCGTACGGAGTGCCCGCGGGAGCGAAGAAGTTGCCGAACCCGCTGCCGAAGAGGTCGACCAGCTGACCCTTGCGGAGCGTCAGGGCGTGCTCCACCGGCTTGCCGTTCTTCAGGACGAAGCCGTTGTTGTCGGGGTACCACCAACCCGACTTCCCCGTCTGCGGATCCGTCTGCCAGTAGCAGCCGAGGAACCAGTAGGCGGAGGTGTGGTCCGTGCGCTGGTAGCCCTTCAGCATCCTGCCGAGAGCGCCCTGGTGGGGAAGGTGGACCGGCCCCAGGCGCCAGTCGTTGAGGTAGTAGGTCTGGTAGGCCGTCTGCGGGGCGGTGTTGGTGCCGCGACTGCGGTTCGTGACCGGGCAGTCGACGGATTTCCTCGCGGAGGGGTGATCGGTCTGGGCCGTGGCCGGTGAGATGCCGATCAGCAGGAGGAGCGAGGCGAGGGCGCTCCCCGCGAAGGCGCGCAGCACGCGCATTCGGTGTCCCTTCTGTTCCGGCGCCGACCGGGCGCCGCGCGGAGGGCGGGCAGCCGGTTCGCACCGGCCGCCCGCCCCATCGAGCTACAGCGCTCATTTCACGCGCGGCATATGCCCGAAGCCACGAAGACTCCGCAGACAGTCACCCGAACCGATGAACACCACTCCGCAGACGGCCGAAGAAAACCCCACAACGACACACCTGCCGCCCCACCCCCGCCCCGCAACGAAAAACGCAGCTCGGGGACTTGCTGATGCGGGGTTACTTTTTCCTGCCCGGGTTGTTGCCGGGATCTTGGTGAGTCAGGTTATTGCTGCTCAGGGACGCGCCCTCGTCCTGTCCGCTTCGGCGGCGCCGCAACTCGTGGAGATCGCCCCACCATCGACGTCCTCGGTTGTCCCAGATCCGGTAACCGCCAGGCACACCCCTGGCAACGAAGCGTCTCCTGCTCACAGTCCCCCCGCGAGACGAGCACGATTCGGGGGCTGCGCCAAGGCCGCTCGTGCAGGGGCGCTACGCCGTGGTGGGCGTGGGCGGTGTGATCATGCCCGTGAGCAAGGGCTGGGGCTTCGCCCTGATCATCTCGGGCGTTCTGGCTCAGGAGCTCGTACGGCGAAGCGCCTCTTCAGCCTCATTGAGGGCCCACAGTGGGCCCAGGCCGTGAGAATGCCCCCGCACCGCGCCGTTTGCGCAGCTCGGGGGCATGATCACCAAACCTACTTCTTCTTGCCCTGGTTCTTGACCGCCTCGATGGCTGCGGCTGCTGCGTCCGGGTCGAGGTACTGGCCGCCGGGGGTGACCGGCTTGAAGTCGGCGTCCAGTTCGTAGGCGAGGGGGATGCCCGTGGGGATGTTGAGGCCCGCGATGTCGGCGTCCGAGATGCCGTCCAGGTGCTTGACGAGGGCGCGCAGGCTGTTGCCGTGGGCGGCGACCAGGACCGTGCGGCCGGCCAGCAGGTCGGGGACGATGCCGTCGTACCAGTACGGGAGCATGCGGACGACGACGTCCTTGAGGCACTCCGTGCGGGGGCGCAGCTCCGGCGGGATGGAGGCGTAGCGCGGGTCGGCGGACTGGGAGAACTCCGAGTCGTCCGCGAGCGGAGGGGGCGGGGTGTCGTACGAGCGGCGCCAGAGCATGAACTGCTCCTCGCCGAACTCGGCCAGCGTCGCCGCCTTGTCCTTGCCCTGGAGGGCGCCGTAGTGGCGCTCGTTCAGGCGCCAGCTGCGGTGGACCGGGATCCAGTGGCGGTCGGCGGCTTCGAGGGCGAGCTGCGCCGTGCGGATCGCCCGCTTCTGGAGGGACGTGTGGACCACGTCCGGGAGCAGGTCGGCGTCCTTCAGGAGCTCACCGCCGCGGACTGCCTCCTTCTCGCCCTTCTCGTTGAGGTTGACGTCCACCCAGCCGGTGAACAGGTTCTTCGCGTTCCACTCGCTCTCGCCGTGGCGGAGGAGGATCAGCTTGTACGGTGCGTCGGCCATGGGTCAGAGCGTAATCCACGTATTCGGGGCGCAGGGCGGGCGCCCGCGGGGCGTCCCAGGGGGCGGACAGCCGCCGCCATCTGTTAATTGACTGGCTCAGGCGAGCAGCAGGTATGTAAGTTGCCGACGCGCCTTGTGTCGCTTACATCTGTGTCGCTCACGCCTGCTCCGGGAGAACCATGCCGTCCGCCGCCCTGCGCCGCGCCGTCCGGGAGACCGTCTCCGGTCTGCCCCGTGAGTTCTGGTGGCTGTGGACCAGCACCCTCGTCAACCGGCTGGGCGCCTTCGTGGCCACGTACATGGCCCTGTACCTGACCCTCGACCGCGGCTACAGCGCGTCGTACGCCGGGCTCGTCGCCTCCCTGCACGGGCTGGGCGGGGTCGTGTCCTCGCTGGGCGGCGGGGTGATGGCGGACCGGCTCGGGCGGCGGCCCACCCTGCTCGTCGCCCAGGCCTCCACCGCCGCGGCCGTCGCGCTGCTCGGGTTCGTGCGCGATCCCGTCGCCATCGCCGCCGTCGCGTTCCTGGTGGGCGTGGCCTCCAACGCCTCCCGGCCGGCCGTGCAGGCCATGATGGCCGACATCGTGCGGCCCGAGGACCGGGTACGGGCCTTCTCGCTCAACTACTGGGCGATCAACCTGGGGTTCGCCGTGTCCTCCATGGGCGCCGGGTTCGTCGCCGAGGTCAGCTACCGTGCCGGGTTCCTGATCGAGGCCGGGATGACCGCCCTCTGTGCCGTCCTCGTCTTCCTCCGGCTGCCCGAGTCCCGGCCCCGGCGCGGTGCCGCGGAGGCCGCGAAGGACGGCGAGGTCAGCCTGCTCACCGTGGTGCGCGACGGGCGGTACATGGGCGTCGTCGGGCTGTCGTTCCTGATCGCCCTGATCTTCCAGCAGGGGTCGGTCGGGCTGCCGGTGGCGATGGGCGAGGCCGGGTTCTCGCCCGCCGACTACGGCATGGCCATCGCCGTGAACGGCGTCCTCATCGTGGTCCTGCAGATCCCGGTGACCCGGGTCATCCAGCACCGGGATCCGCGGTCCCTGCTCGTCGTCTCGTCCCTGCTCGCGGGGTACGGCTTCGGGCTGACCGCCTTCGCCGGGTCGGTCGGGGTGTTCGCGCTCACCGTCTGCGTGTGGACGCTCGCCGAGATCGTCAACGCGCCGACCCAGACGGGGCTGGTGGTGCGGCTCTCGCCGGTGCACGGGCGGGGCAGGTACCAGGGGATGTACACGCTCTCCTGGTCCGCCGCCGCACTCATCGCGCCGCTGCTGTCCGGCGTCGTCATCGACCGGTTCGGGGCGCGGTGGCTGTGGGGGTTCTGCGCGGTCGTGGGCACGGGGGCGGCGCTGGGGTACGGCCTGCTGATGCGGCGGCTGCCGAAGGAGCGGCCCGCGGCGGGGGCTCCGACGGCGAGTGCGGAGACCGAGGTGCGGGCGGGATGAGCGACGGACGAGCGGAGTGAGCGAAGGGCGGGCGCCCTGAGCGACCGATGGACGGGAACAGCGAAAGGCGGGCCGCTCAGCGACCGACGGTCGCGGCAAGCGAAAGGCGGAACCGCTCAGCGACCGACGGCCATGGCAAGCGAAAGGCAGGCGCGCTCAGCGACCGACGGGCGCGCCAAGCGAAAGGCGGACCCGCACAGCGACCGACGGGCGTGGCAAGCGAAAGGCGGAACCGCTCAGCGACCGACGGCCATGGCAAGCGAAAGGCGGACCCGCACAGCGACCGACGGCCGCGGCAAGCGAAAGGCGGACCCCTGCCCTCGGGAACCTCGGAGCCGCAGGGGCTTCGGGGACCTGGGGCAGGGGCCGTCGCCCGGACGACGCGTCAGTTCGTGCAGCCCGGGATGGGGAACGGGACACAGTTGGTCGGGATGTTGTGGGTGATGACCGAGTCCGTGAGCGTGATGGGGACGTTCGTGCGGAGGCCTCCGGGGGCTGTCGTGGAGGCGTTGTTCTGGACGTAGCTGTGGTCGAGCGTGAGCGCCCCGTTGTTGTTGAAGATGCCGCCGGCCTGGGACGGGCCGGAGCCGTTCGCGCTGTTGCGGATGACCTTGCTGCCGCGGAGAGTGAGCACGGTGGTGGCCGTACCGGAGTTGTGGATGCCGCCGCCGGCGCCCCCCAGGCCCCCGACGACGTTGCCGCTGACTTCCGACTTCTCCAGCGTCACCGTCGACCCGGCCCCTGTGTTCGCGATCCCGCCGCCCACGAAGCCGGAGGTCGTGTTGTTCGCGATCTTGCTCTCGATGATCGTCGTCTGTGCGCCGCCGCTGTTGTGGATGCCGCCACCGGCGAGGCCGGCGGTGTTGCGGCTGATGATGCTCGCGTGGACGAAGGCGGTGCCACCGCTCTGCCGGAGGCCGCCGCCGAGGGCCTGGGCGTGGTTGCGGCTGAACTCGGAGTTCTCCACGGTCAGTGTCCCCAGGCTGTTCACGGCCCCGCCGTCGGCCGCGTTGTTGAACGCCAGCCAGCTGCGTCGGATCGTCGCCGTGGCGCCCGTGGAGACCGCCACACCGCCCCCGTCGAGCGTGGCGGTGTTGTCGATCACGTCGACGCCCACCAGGGTGAGCCTGCCACCGCTGTCGACGAGGATGCCTCCGCCGTTGCCGCTGGCGGCAGTGATACCGACGGCGTTGCCGCCGCGGACGGTCAGGCTCTCCAGGCGGAGGACGCCGGTGGAGAGGACATGGAAGATCCGGAACGCGGGGGTCCCGTTCCCGTCGCGGACGATCGTCGCGCCGTTGCCCCGGATGGTGAGGGACTGGTTGATGTCCGGCAGCGCGGCGGTGAGGTGGTACGTGCAGTTACGGGCGAGGGACAGGGTCTCCCCCGACGAGGCGCCGCTGATGGCGTTCGTCAGCGCTGCCGTGTAGCAGGGGACCGGTGTCGACGAGTCGCCGCCGGCGGCCGCCGGGGCGCCCGTCGCGCAGGTGAGAATCGCGGCAGCGGCCGCGACCGCGGTGGAGAGTCTGATGTATCGCATGGTTATGAGATGTGATGTCCGCGTAGAACATGTTCGTATCCGATGATCAGATCACCCGGTCACGCCATGCGATTCCTTCGGTCGGCTCACCCGCGCACCGGGCCTCACCCGCGCACCGGGCCTCGGCGCGCCGGGCCTCACCCGCGCACCGGGGCTCAGTGCACCAAGGATCAGACGCGTCGCGCCTCACGGATGCATCCGGGCCCCCTTCACCACCTTGTCCACCGCGTTCCGGGGCCCGTACACCGAGAGCCCGACCAGGTCCAGCTCCGCCGTGGGCACCGCCCGTACCGCCGCGCGGTTGTCGCGGTCGTTGCCGGTGGTGAAGAGGTCGGCGGTGAAGACGGCGCGGGGCAGGGCGCGGCCCAGTGCCCGCTCGTGGGCGGCCTTCAGGGTCTCCTCGGTGCCCTCGAAGACCAGCACCGGCTGCCGGAACATCGGCAGGTAGACGACCTCGTCCGCGTCCGCGTACGGCTCCCCGACCACCTCGGGGAGCATCGTGCCCAGGCCGCTGACCAGGAACGCGGTGACGTTCAGGCGCTGCCAGGGCGCCAGGTCCGCGCGCAGCAGCACGGCGATCTTCGTGTCGAACCGGACCGGGGCGAGGGCCGGGTCGGGGGTGTGCAGCGGGGTCGTGGAACTCATGCCCTGAGACTGCCGGGCGTCGTACGACCCCGTCTTGTACGTTCTTTGCATGGCCGCCCGGCAGTCCGTCACCCAGCAGGTCACCGCCTGGCGCCCCGCGGTCCCGGGCGTCACCGAGGTCTTCCACGCCCGTTTCACCGGGTACGCCTACCCGATGCACGTCCATGACGCCTGGACGCTGCTCATCGTGGACGACGGCGCCGTGCGGTACGACCTCGACCGGCACGAGCACGGCACCCCCGCCGACACCGTGACCCTGCTGCCGCCGCACGTCCCGCACAACGGCTCCCCCGCCACCGCGGACGGCTTCCGCAAGCGCGTGGTCTACCTGGACGGGACCCTGCTCGGCGACGACCTCATCGGAGCCGCCGTCGACGGGCCCGACCTGCGGGACCCCCTGCTCCGGCAGCGGGTCGGCCGGCTGCACACCGCGCTCGCCCGGCGCGGCGACGAGCTGGAGGCGGAGAGCCGGCTCGCCCTGATCGGCGAGCGGCTGCGCGGCCTGCTCCGCCCCCGGCTCGCGCTCCGGCGGGCCGGGGACCCGTCGCTCGCCCGCGCCCTGCGCGAACTCCTCGACGAGCGGGTCGCGGACGGGCTCGCCCTGGAGGAGGCGGCGCGGCTGCTGCACGCCCATCCCGCCCACCTGGTGCGGGCGTTCAGCGGTGCGTACGGCATCGCCCCGCACCAGTACCTGATGTCCCGCCGGGTGGGCCGGGCCCGCCGGCTGCTGCTCGACGGCGTGCCGCCCGGCGAGACGGCCGCCGCCACCGGCTTCTACGACCAGGCCCATCTCACCCGGCACTTCCGGAAGCTGGTGGGGGTGACCCCGGGGCGCTACCGCGACAGCGCGCGGTACGTCGGCTGAGGTCCGCCGTGCCTCAGCCGCCGTCCGCGGCCCGGCCGGTGGTGGACGGGGCGCCCCGGACGTCGAGGTCCCGCTGGGCCTCGTACAGGTTGCGCGGCCGCACCGCGTCCCAGGTGCCGTACAGCTCCAGCCGGGAGTTCAGGTCGCCGGTGAAGTCCGGTACGTCGATCTGGTCGAAGTCGGTGACGGTGTTGAGGCCGACGGTGGCCGAGTGCGGGGCCAGCCCGTCGAGGCGCATCAGGCCCGCGCGGCCGTTGGTGACGCGGACGTTCCAGTGGGTGAAGCGGGCGCCGAACAGCGGCCCGGCATTGGCGTCGCCGCCGTGCCGGCCGTTGTTGTTCACGGTGATGTCGGTGCGCACGTTGGCGAAGGGAAGACCGCGGTGGGAGTCGAAGGTGCCCATCTCCAGCTCGCCGCGCGACCAGACGTTGTAGGAGGAGAGCCCCTCCACGTTGATGCCGTGCAGCTGGGTGTCGGCGGGGGCGGGGACGGTGCGCTGTTCGATCGTGAAGTCCTCGATCAGGTTGTCGTGCGAGCCCTCGCGGCAGAAGTAGGGGTGGTGCTCGCCCCGGCCGCCGACCCGGGTGCGGCGCAGGGTGCAGGCGGAGGCGGCGACCAGGCCGAAGCCGTTGTCGACGTTGCGGACGGTGACGTCGTCCACCCAGCAGTCGTACGCGCACTGCAGGACGACCCCGTTGTAGCCCTTGTCGAGGAGGTGCGGGGACTGCGGGGTCTCCATGACGTCCAGGGTGAGGCCTTCGACGCCGGAGCCGGTCAGTTCTCTGACATGGGTGGTGAACTGGGGGTTCCACTCGGGGCGCAGGTCCAGCGGGAGCGGGCGTTCCAGGGTCACCCGGCGGCCGCGGACGGCCGTGACGCGGACGGGCCACTCGTAGGGGACGTACGACAGCAGCTTGGTCTTGTCCTCCCAGGAGTACGCCGCCGGGCCGGGGCCGCCGCCGGACATGTGCTGGAGGAGGGTGTGGGCGGTGTCGTCGGCGACGCGGAGCAGCACGAGTCGGCCGGGGCTCAGGCGGGAGGGATCGGTGACCGTGACCGTCCGGTCGCCCTGCCGGGCCGGTTCGACGGGCGTCAACTGGGCCCATTCGTCCCGCTTGTTGCCGGTCCAGCCCTCGAACGGCCAGGCCTGTGCCCTGATCGCCGCGGTCAGCGAGTCCCAACGGGCCTGCGGGGCCAGCCAGATGAGCCCGCCCGCCCAGGACCACGCCGACTTGGTGCCGCCGTAGCGGGAGCCGTACGGGCCGATGAGCTCGGTGAGGTTCTTCGTCGCGTACAGGGTGGTACGGCCGCTGCCGGCGCCGCGCAGCACCACGTGGTCGTGGCCGAGGAGGATCAGGCCGTCGATGCGGAAGGTGCCGGGCGGGATGGTGACCGTGCCACCGCCGGCCCTGGCGGCAGCGGCGATGGCACGGTTGATCGCGGGGGCGCAGTCGGTGACGCCGTCGGCCACGGCGCCGAACGCCCGGACGTCCGCGACGACGGGGAGGCGGCGGATCCGGGCCGCTCCCGCCCGGCCCACGTAGGGGATCTGCGGGTGGGTGAAGGGGGTGCGCCGGAACTCCCGCCAGAGGGAGGGGACCTGGCCGGCCGTGCCGGCGGCGTGTGCCGTGCCGCCCGCCACGGAGGACGCGACCACCGCCGTGGCACCGGCGAGCAGGGTCCGTCTGGTCAAGGGGCTGGCGAGGGGGCCGGTCACGGGGCCGGTCCTGCCGAGGGGAGCGGTGCTCATTCCGTACGTCCTTCCCATGGCGACTTTCATGGTTGTGAACGCCGTTCAGATCTGCGTCGGCCGTGAGCATGCCACGTCGCCCCGGCGCCTCGAAAGGGTCGTGCAGAGGCCAATCAGGCGGGGGTCAGGTGAGGGACAGGCAGGGACCTGAAATCAGTCAGCAGGACGTTCGATCAGGTGGGTGAACGCGTCCAGGTTTCGGGTCGACTCGCCGCGCGCCACCCGCCACGCGTACTCCTTGCGGATCGCGGAGGCGAAGCCCAGCTCCAGGAGGGTGTTGAAGGCACCGTCCGCGGCCTCGAGGACCTGGCCGAGCAGGCGGTCGATCTCGTCGGCGGTCACGGAGCCGACCGGGAGCCGCGCGGTGACATAGACGTCGCCGAGGCGGTCGACGGCGTAACTCACGCCGTACAGCTTGAGGTTGCGCTCCAGAAGCCAGCGGTGGACGGCCGGTTCGTTCTCGTCGGGGTGCCGGATGACGAAGGCGTTCAGGGAGAGGGAGTGGCGGCCGACGCGGAGGGAGACGGTCGTCTTCAGCTTGCGGGTGCCGGGGAGCTGCACCACGTAGGTGCCGGACTCGGGGCTCTCCCACTCCAGTTCGGCGTCCTTGAGGACGCCCTCGATGACCTGCGCGGCGCTGTCGACATCACCCATGGGCCGAGCGTACGCGACGCCGGTGGGACTGGGTCGCGGCCAGGTAGACCTCGGCGGTGGCGGCGGCCGCCGTGTCCCAGCCGAAGCACTCCGCGTGCCGGGCGGCGGCGCTGCCGAGACGGTCCGCCAGAGTCGCGTCGTCGGCGAACCGGCGCAGCAGGCGCGCGTAGTCGGCCGGATCGTGCCCGCTGACCAGGAAGCCGGTCTCGCCGTCCCGCACGGCCACGGGCAGTCCGCCGACCGAGGCGGCGAGGACGGGGGTGCCGGCCGCCTGGGCCTCTATCGCCACCAGGCCGAAGGACTCGCTGTAGGACGGCATCACCAGCACGGAGGCCGCCCGGAACCAGTCCGCGAGCTGCTCCTGGCCGACGGGAGGCCGGAACCGCACGACGTCCGCGACGCCGAGCCGCGCGGCCAGCTTCTGCAGGCCCTCGGGCTTGGCCAGACCGCTGCCGCTGGGGCCGCCGACGATCGGTACGACGATCCGGGAGCGGAGCTCGGGGCGTTCGTCGAGGAGGACGGCCACGGCGCGCAGCAGCACGTCGGGAGCCTTGAGGGGCTGGATGCGGCCCGCGAAGAGCGGGATCAGGGCGTCCTGCGGGAGGTCGAGGCGGGCGCGGGCCGCGGCGCGGCCGTCGGCGGGGCGGAACCGGTCGAGGTTCACGCCGGGGTGGACGACGGCGACCTTGCCGGGGTCGGCGCTGTAGTGCCGTACCAGCTCGTCGGCCTCTTCGGAGGTGTTGGCGACGAGGCGGTCGGCCGCGGCGACGATCTGGGTCTCGCCGATGACCCGGGCGGCGGGCTCGGGGGTGTCGCCGTCGGCCAGGTTGGCGTTCTTGACCTTGGCCATCGTGTGCATGGCGTGCACGAGCGGGACGCCCCAGCGCTGGGCGGCGAGCCAGCCGACGTGGCCGGAGAGCCAGTAGTGCGAGTGGACGAGGTCGTAGTAGCCGGGGCGGTGACCGGCCCAGGCCTGCATCACGCCGTGCGTGAAGGCGCAGAGCTGAGCGGGGAGGTCCTCCTTGGCGAGGCCCTCGTAGGGGCCGGCGTCGACGTGCCGGACGAGGACGCCGGGGGCGAGCTCGACGGTGGGTGGGAGGCCGCCGGAGGTGGCCCGGGTGAAGATCTCGACGTCGATGTCGATCGCGGCGAGGCGCTGCGCGAGCTCGACGATGTAGACGTTCATGCCGCCGGCGTCGCCGGTACCGGGCTGGTGGAGCGGTGAGGTGTGGACGGAGAGCATGGCGACGCGGCGCGGCCGACGGGCCCGGCGGAGCCGGGAGGCAGCCGACGGGGAGCGACGCCCGAGCCTGCTGACGTACTGGCTCACGTGGCGGTCCTCTCTCGGTGCGGGCATGCCGGCGGGAGGGCAACGGGTGCCGTCCAACGGGATGCAACGCGGAGGGAGGGATTCCCATTCCGGAGGTGGGGGATTTTGCCGACAGATTACTTTTCATCGATCAACCGTTCGAGTCTTCAGGGTGGTTCGATGCAGGGCGTCTCCAGGTGGGGTGTGTCGCTGTTTACCCTCTTAGGCATGACAGCCCGCGTCGCCTCCCGCCCCGTGGGGACGGTGACACGCGGGACCACGAACCCCAATCGGCTGCGGCGGATGGACCGGTGGATCGCCGCCACGCACGGGGCCGCGCTGCGGCGCGCGGACGACCCGGTCGCCGTCGACCTCGGTTACGGCGCCGCCCCCTGGACCGCCGTCGAACTCCTCGGCCGACTGCGCACCGTCGCGCCCCGCGCGCGGGTCGTCGGGGTGGAGATCGAGCCCGCGCGGGTCGCCGCCGCGAGGCCGTACGAGCGGGAGGGGCTCACCTTCCGGCACGGCGGGTTCGAGGTCCCGGTCCCCGCCAGGCCGTCGCTCATCCGCGCGGCCAACGTGCTGCGGCAGTACGACGAGGGCGAGGTCGCCGAGGTGTGGCGGCGGCTGTGCGGGCGGCTCGCGCCCGGCGGACTGCTGGTGGAGGGGACCTGTGACGAGATCGGGCGGCGGCACGTGTGGGTGGCACTCGGGGCGGAGGGGCCCCGGACGGTGACCTTCGCGACCCGGCTCGGCTCCCTGGAACGGCCCTCGGACCTCGCCGAGCGGCTGCCGAAGGCGTTGATCCACCGCAATGTGCCGGGCGAGCCGGTGCACGCGTTCCTGCGGGACTTCGACCGCGCCTGGGCGGCGGCCGCGCCCTACGCCTCGTACGGCGCCCGGCAGCGCTGGATCCGGGCGGTGCGGGACCTGGCGGCCGACTGGCCGGTGGCGGACTCCGCGGGGCGCTGGCGGCAGGGCGAAGTGACGGTGGCGTGGCGGGCTTTGGCGCCGAAGGCCTGATGGGACGGGGTGACGCGGGGGTGGGAACGAGCTCCATGAGTCGTTCGTCACACAGGCGGGGAGATCGTCATGCTCGGGGGAAATCCGGGGAGGAACCCACCTGCCGTTGCCTCTGTCGCTTTGTGGCGCACCGTGGCACGATCCTCCCCGGAGCGGAAGTTACTGACGGTTAATCAGTTTTTTGGGGGGCGGGTCATGGGACCGGACAAGCACACCGTCCGGGCAGGCGGGCGGGGGATCCTGACGACGGCGGTGACCGTGGTCTGCGCGGTGACGGTACTGGCGGCGCCCGGCCCGGCGTTCGCGGCGCCCGCGCCGACCCCCTCCCCCACCGCCTCGGCCTCGGCCGACGTCTCCGCGGCTCTCCCGCCGGACAAGGACCTTGAGGCCGTACGCGAGAAGCTGGACGCGCTCTACCACGACGCGGCCGTCGCCACCGACGCGTACAACGCCGCCGAGGAGGCGGCCCGGAAGCAGTCCGCCGAGATCGTCGGCCTGGCGAAGAAGATCGCCAAGGGGCAGCAGAAGCTCGACGAGTTGAAGGAGCGGGCGGGCCGGGCGGCCGCCGCCCAGTACCGCACCGGCGGCCTGCCGGACACCGCCCAGCTGGTGCTGAGCGACAACCCCACCGAGTTCCTGGACGGCGCCGGGCGGGTGCTCCAGGGCGAGCGCGCCACCAAGGCCCTGATCAGGGAACTGACCCAGACCCAGCAGGACTTGACGCAGTACGCGGCGGACGCGGCCGACCAGTGGAACAGGCTGGAGGCCGGCCGCAAGGCGAAGGCCGCCGCGAAGAAGAAGATCACGCAGCGGATCGCCGCCGCCGAGAAGCTCCAGTCGACGCTGGAGAAGAAGCAGAAGGAGCGGCTCGCCGAGCTGGAGCGGGAGGCCGCGTACAAGGCACAGACCGCCTGGCTGGACACCGGGGTGCTCGACGAGATCCACAGCAAGGCGTCCGCGGCGGGCAGGAAGGCGGTCGCGTTCGCCACCCGGCAGCTCGGCAAGCCGTACGTGTGGGGCGCCGAGGGCCCGGACTCCTACGACTGCTCGGGGCTGACCTCGCAGGCCTGGGCGAGCGCCGGGAAGCCGATCCCGCGCACCTCCGAGGAGCAGTGGAAGCAGCTCAAGCACGTCGACGTGCAGGACATGCGGCCCGGTGACCTGATCATCTACTTCGACGACGCCAGCCATGTGGCGATGTACATCGGGGACGGCGCGATCATCCAGGCCCCGCGCCCGGGGCGGACCGTGTCGATAGGCGGCGCGGGATCGATGCCGATCCTCGGGGTGGTCCGGCCGGACGCCTGAGCAGCACCGCGGCACCGCCGAGCACTTCGGGCGTGATGTCCCTTTCGTGAGCTGAGTCATGTGACCCAGTGCACGCCAACATCCGTTCAAACCGCGGCGGCACGTGACCTTCGTCATTCCCGTCCGGCGTCCCTCCCGCCCAACTCCGGTGCGGCACGCGGCATATGACAGAGGCCTGAGACAGGGCGGTGCGGCTCACCCCATTCCGTTGCGGCGGCCAGTACCGCTATGGTCCCCGTCTGGTGGGTCGAGGTCCCTCGCCCCGCCGTGCCCTCGGGGGGAGGGAAGGAACCCGACACGATGCCCGCACCCGTACCGCGGCAGAGAGCGATCCCGGCCGTGGAGAGTGGTCAGGCGCCGGCCGCCGCGCCCGCACAGGGCGGCGGCCCCCTCAAGGAAGAGGCCAACCGCACGGAAGCCGTCGCCCAGAACACCGGCGGCACCACTCTCACCCTGCTGCTGATCGAGGACGATCCGGCCGGTTCACCGGTCCTGCCCGAGCTGCGGGACGCGTCCGGCACCTCGATCCGCGTCCGCACCGCCCGCAACCTCACCGAGGCCGAGCGGCTGCTGACCGACGACGTCCACTGCATCCTGCTGGACCTGGCGCTCCCGGCGCCGGGCGGCAAGGACACGGAGGGCGAGCTCGCCGTGCTCAAGCACGTGCTGGAGCTCGCGCCCCGGCACGCCGTGCTGGCACTCACCGCCTCCGGTGACGCCGAGCGCGGCACCGAGGCCGTGCGCGTCGGCGCGCAGGACTACCTCTTCCGGGACGAACTGGACGGACGGCTGCTGAGCCGCGCCATCCGGTACGCCGTCGAGCGCAAACGCTCCCTCACCACCGAGCGCAAGCTGGCGGAGGGTCGGCTGCGGGCCCAGGAGAACCGGCGCCTGGAGCGGGGCCTGCTGCCCACGCCGCTGCTGGAGGGCTCCTCACTGCGCTTCGCCGCCCGCTACCGCCCCGGCCGCTCCCGGGCGCTGCTCGGCGGTGACTTCTACGACACCGTGCGCACGCCCGACGGGACCGTGCACGCGATGATCGGTGACGTCTGCGGGCACGGCCCGGACGAGGCCGCGCTCGGCGTGGAGCTGCGGATCGCCTGGCGGGCGCTGACCCTGGCGGGGCTGTGCGGCGACGAGCTGCTGTCCACGCTGCAGGAGGTGCTGGAGCACGAGCGGTCCGACGAGGAGATCTTCGCGACGCTGTGCACCGTCGACATCACGCCGGACGGGCGCCGGGCCGGGCTGTGCCTGGCCGGGCATCCGGCACCGCTGGTCGCCCGGCCGGGCCGGCCGGCCGAGCTGCTGCCGTACGAGAACAACGGACCGGCGCTGGGGCTGCTGAAGGGGGCCCGGTGGCCGCGGATGCAGGTGGAGCTGGGCGCCGAGTGGAGTCTGATGCTCTACACCGACGGGCTGATCGAGGGCCGGGTGGGGTCCGGCGGCGAGCGGCTGGGGCAGGACGGGATGGTCGAGATGGTGCGGCGGCAGTTGGCCTCCGGCCTGACCGGGGAGGCGTTGCTGCGGGCGGCGGTGAATGAGGTGCGGCAGCTCAATGGGGGCGAGCTGACGGATGACGTGGCCGTCGTGCTTCTGGATCGGGGGGTTTGAGAGCGGCTGCTCGCCGGAGGGGCTGCTGCCGTCGGACGGGTGCGGGCGGTTCGTGGCTGGTCGCGTCCACGCGGCGGAGCCGCATGATCAATACAGCCCCGCGCCCCTTCGGGGGCGCTTCTCCCAGCAGGCGCGTCCTGGAGGGTCAGCGGCCGCCGTTGTAGGGGCCGTACGGGCCGTCGCTGCTGCTGCCGCCTCGGCGGCCTCGCCAGCCGCCGCCACCGCCCGACACCTGCTTGACCGCGGGGCGGACGTCGACGATGTAGACGATGCTCGCCACCACGCCCGCGATCGGGAGGATGGAGAGGATCGAGAAGAGGTAGCTGACGACCAGGGCGATGGCCAGGATGATCAGCCAGAACATCTTGTTCTGCTTGTCGGCCGCGCGGAAGGCGTCCTCGCGCCGGAACACGGCGTCGACCAGCGCGAACGCGGCAAGGCCCATCAGGACGATCTTCAACAGTCCCAGGAACCCCGCGAACCCCAGCATCAGCATGCTGCCACCACCCGCTCTCTCCCGATCCCTACGCGGTCACCGTACCCGTAGAACGGGCCGGGCACCCTCATGGTGCCCGGCCCGTACGGTCCGCTGACGCGTGCGCCGGTTACTTGGCCGGCGGGGTGGTCTTCTTGACCGGGGTGGCCTTGCGGGGGGCCGGGGCCTTCTTGGCGTTGGCGAGCGGGGCCTTCTTCACCGCGGCCGGCCTGGTCTCGGCGGCCTTCGGCGCCTCCGCCTTCTTCTCGTCGTCCTGGACCGTCTCGGCCTTGCCCTCGACGGCGATGGCCAGGTCCTCGATCTCCTCGGCGGCCTCGCCGCGCCAGGTCTTCACGGCCTGCTCGCCGTGCTCGGCGACCTTCTCGTAGGTCTCGCGGGCCTTGACGGCGTACTCGGCGGCCACGCCGACCTGGCGCAGCGCGAAGTCCTGGGCGGACTCGCCGAGCTTCTTGAGGTCGCCGTCGAGGGACACGATGAAGTCGTTGACCTTGGACTGAAGGCTGGCCTGCGCCTCCTTGGCCTTGGCACCGGCCTCCTTGGCGCGGGCGGCGGCCTTCTCCTGGACGGCCTTCGGGTCGGCCTTGCGGACCGCCTCGATGCGGGCCGGGGCCTCCGCGCGCAGCTGCTCGACCAGGCCGGGGACCTTCTTGGCCTGCTGGAGGGCCAGGTCGGCGGTGCCGGCAGCGAAGTAGAGCGGGGTCGGGTCGCTGAGGGTCTTGCGCAGGTCGTCGGTGATGGCCATGGTGATGGTCCTCCCGTATTAAAGTTCGGTTGAGGGTTTTGTGGTCCGCGGCGCGGCGGCCGGCGCGCTTGGCCGGCTCATCCGGCCGTCCGCCGCGGATCGGTCTTCTCGCTGTCGGCGTCGTCGCCCTCGGCGCCCGGGGTCTCCGTGTCGCGCGCGCGTTCCTCGCCCGACCCGAAGCCGTTCTCTTTCCTGAACGACTCGTAGATCTGCAGCAGCACCTGCTTCTGCCGCTCGTCGAGGGTGGGGTCGGCGAGGATGACCGCGCGGGTCTCCACCTCGTTCAGATCCCGCTCGGAGTCGAGGATTCCGGCGCGGACGTACAGCGTCTCGGCGGAGATCCGCAGGGCCTTGGCGACCTGCTGCAGCACCTCCGCGCTCGGCTTGCGCAGCCCGCGCTCGATCTGGCTCAGGTACGGATTGGACACCCCGGCGGCATCGGCGAGCTGCCTGAGCGACAGCTGCGCGTTGCGCCGCTGCTCACGCAGGTACTCACCGAGATTGCCGACGTTCAGCGATGCCATACCTCCACCCTGCCCCACCCTCGCTAACAATTGCAAGCACCTGCTTGCAAAAGTGTGCCGCGTCATACCCGGACGGCCGTGTGACTTACCGCTTTGGTGTCCGTTCCCAGTGTTTGTGCGGACTCCCACGGAATCTGCTCGGTGATGTGATCGGATCCCGGTCGATCTGCACAGCGAGGTCTCTCGCAGGTTGTCCCACAGGCGCCGCGCGCCAACGGCGCTAGAGGCCTGGAGCGTTGCGCACATTCCGCTCGCTGACGTCGGGCAGGAAGCGGGCCACGGTGACGAAATCAGCGTCGTCGTGCAGTACAACCAGTCCATGATGCACGGCGGTCGCGCAGATCATCAGGTCGAGCGGCCCGGCCGCACCGAGCGCCCCCTTCTCCGCGAGCGCGTACTGGGCTGTTTCAATCCAGTCCCACAACCTCTTCGGGAGAGGTACGTCGGGGTACAGATCCATGAACATTTCCCCCATGGCCTCGTACTCCGCGGCGTTGCGCGCTGAGCGCCGAAACTCGGCCCGCTGGGGGGCGCACGACCCGATGGCCCGGAGGGTGGTGGTCTCCAGCCACGCGTCCCTCAGCTGCTCCTCGCGCAGGAGGCGCCACAGACCCGAGGAGTCGAGCAGGTAGTGGATCACGCGCCACCCTGTTTGTCCTCGACGCGGCGCTGCCGCCAGCCCTCGTAGTCCCACTGCTGGGCGGCGTGGAAGTGCTTGGCTACGAGCGCGGCCCGCTCATGGCGTTCGGCGTACTCGCGAAGGGCGGCGTTGACCACATCTTTCTTGGTGCCACCACCGGCGACACGCATGGCCTTCTCCAGCGCATCGTCATCAAGGTCGATCGTCGTCACGCTCATACTGGACTCCTCTATTCAAGGACAATATCCAGTATATGTATCCGCGGGATGCACGTCTGGTTCGCTGAACGCCGACAGAAGAGGTCGCGGCTTCGCCCCGGGCGGACTGCATACCTTCAGGCTCAAGCAGGCTCATCACCAACGCCCAGCTCAGAGCCCGAGCAGGATGGGTGCCAACGTGCACGACGGCTGTCGTCATCCGGGCCCGGACTCCTTGCCCAGGTGCTCTTCGGTCCGGTTCCCGCGAGTCACTGGGAAGCAGGGATGTCAGTGGGCTCTGCCAGGGTGCTCGACGTGGACGAACTGGTGGAGCGTGTCGACGATCACGATCGTGAGCTGGGGATGGTGGTCAGCCGCCGGCAGGCCATCCGGGAGGGGTGGCTGCATCGGGTCGCCGTCACGGTGTGTCGTGATGATCGTGGCCGGATCCTCGTCCACCGGCGGTCGGAGCAGGTGTGGCGCTTCCCCGGGCTCTATGAGGTCGAGGTCGGTGGCGCCGCACATGTCGGCGAGTCCTATGAACAGGCCGCCGCGCGGGAGCTGGCCGAAGAGCTGGGCATTCGTGCGCTGCCGCGCCTGCTGTTCACGTTCATCAACCGCAGCGGCCTGAGCCCTCACTGGCTCGGCGTGCACGAAGCCGTGGTGCCGGATGCCGTGGTCCCGGATCCCGACGAGGTCGCCTGGTACGGCTGGCTGACGGAACATGAACTGCGGTCGGCCCTGCTGGAGTGGCGCTTCACTCCCGACAGCCACGAAGCCTTCAGCCGGTATCTCGCGTTCCGGACCGCGTCGGGGTGACAGCGGACAGTCAGGCGTCAGGGTTCACTTCGGGGTGCGTGAACCGCACCGGCTTGCCCAGCGACCGGGCGTAGGCGATTTCGGCTCGGGTGCTGTCTCCGATGTAGTCGCCGACTACGAGCACCTCATCAGCGAGCCGGATCTTCGCACGGTGCAGATCCCCCAGTCGAACCTTCAGCGCGTCGGCCTCGACAGGACTGACCCAAAGTTCGTGCGGCGACTTCATGTCCCAACTCGGCTTGACGACAATCTTTCCGGCTTTGGTCTCTCGCAGATCAGCCTCGGTCATCTCGGTCATGAAACGGGTGGAGCCGCAGATCACGACGATACGCGGGAGGCCCAGCTGCGTCTTCGCGTCGGCGAGCTTCTCCTCGGGGCTGAGCGGTTGCGGGTGTGACACTGGTCCCTCCTGGTGGTGTGGTCCAAGGGGTGCCTGCGGAGCAAAGAACGTGATCGCCTACGATCACTGGCCCCCCGGAGTAGATCATCCAGCGTGCTTCGTCTCATGTCCCTGGCTGTGAGAGCGGCATGGGAACGAGCCCTGGGGTGTTTGCGGAAGAGCCGTTCCCTGCTCTCTTCCCAGGAGTGTCGACGCCGGCCGAGGATGCTGGAAACCCGGGGCGTTGCGCACATTCCGCCCGCTGACGTCGGGCAGGAAACGCGCCACGGTGACGAAGTCGGAGTCGTCGTGCAGGACAGTCAGTCCATGAGGAATTGGACGGGCGGAACGTACCCGCCCGTATCGGGAACGGCGAACTGGGTTGGGGCCGCTTGCCCGGCCGAGTGGTTCGATCTCCTGCCTCGGCGAACTCGTCCCCCCTATCGTTGGCTGATGCGTGCACACCAAATCGACCGACCGGCCGATCTCGACGTGGTCCGTGAGTCCTATGACCGGGTGGCCGACAACTACGCCGAGATGGTGGCGACGACGGGAATGGGGGACATCCGTCGCCATCCCTGGCTCAAGGCGGCGATCGACGCTTTCGCCGACACCGTGGGCGCGCTCGGGCCTGTGCTCGACGTCGGCTGCGGGCCCGGAACGGTGACCGCCTACCTCGCCGAACGCGGACTCGACGTGTCCGGGGTCGATCTCTCACCCCGCATGATCGAGAACGCGCGCCGCCTGTATCCGCACTGCCGCTTCAGCGTCGCCTCCGCCACCGACCTCAGCCTCGATGAGGCGTCCCTCGGCGGCGTACTCGGGTGGTGGTCACTGTTCAACCTCCCGCGCGACGTCCTTCCTCAGGTCCTCGCCCTGTTCGCGCGGGCCCTGAAGCCGGGCGGACACCTCATCACCGGAACCCACGTCGGCGACGAGGACGCGCTGCGCACGGAGGCCTACGGAGGTGTGTCCGTCCGCTGGACGACACACAAGTGGCAGCCAGAACGGTTCGTCGGCCTGATCGAGCAGGCCGGACTGCGCCCCGTCGCCGAACTTCGCCTCCCGGCAGATGAGTTCAGCGGACCGGGGGTGGTCGTCATGGCCCAGCGCCCCGCCTGACGACCAGGCACCGGAGCCGGCACAGGGGCTCGCGCCGGGATTCATGACCCGGCGCCCGCCGCTCGGGCGAGGCCCCTGCTTGGGGCCGGGCCGACTCGGCCGGCGAGAGGGGCTGTTCGTGACAGGGAGTGCGGATGCTCGGCCGGCTGACACTCGTCGAGCAGCTCGACGGGCTGCGGTCCGTCCGAGAAGGCGCGCTGGGGTCGCCGTGTCTTCAGAAGGGCAGTGGCCGGGTGTGGACCACGTCCAGGCGGGAGACCGCTCGGGTCAGGACCACGTACAGGCGGTGCAGGCCGCGTGGCTCCGCCTCGGCCACCGCCGCCGGTTCCACGGCCACCACGTGGTCGTACTCCAGGCCCTTGACCTCGCTCGCCGGGACCACGGTCAGCCGTGCGCCCAGTTCGGCCGGGGCCGCGGGGTGGAGGCCGGCGGCTGTCAGCGCCTCGCGTACGGCGGCCACCTGGGTGTCCGCCGCCACGACGCCCACCGAGCCCTCGTGGGTCAGGGCCTCCCGCACGGCGGTGACCGTCGCCGCGGGCACGTCGGTGGTCGGGCGGATCGTCACCTGGCCGTCGCCGCGGTAGGACCTGGTCGGCGGTACGTCGGTGCCCAGGCGGCGCAGCAGCCGGTTGGTCAGGGCCACCACCGCCGCCGGGACGCGGAAACCCGTGGTGAGCGGGACCACGGCCGCCTCCGGCTTGCCCAGGTGGGCCAGTACGGCGTCCCAGCTCCGCGCCGCCCAGGGGGTGGTGGCCTGGGCGAGGTCGCCGAGGACGGTGAGGGAGCCGAACACCGCGCGGCGGGCGATCGCCCTGCACTCCATGGGAGACAGGTCCTGGGCCTCGTCCACGACGATGTGACCGTAGCCCTCGGGGTGTTCGACGAGCCCCGCGAGCTCGTCGAGGAGGACCAGGTCGGCTGCCGACCAGTGGGCGGACCTGTACGAGCGCGGCGGGCGAGGCCAGCGCAGGTCCCGCTGTTCGCCGGGGGTCAGCAGCCCCTCGGCGGCCGCCGCCAGCACCTCGCCGTCCGTGAGGAGTTCGGCCAGCACCTCCTCCGGACGCACCTTCGGCCAGACGGTGTCGAGGTAGGCGCTCATCGCCCGGGAGCGTTCCAGGCGCCTGGCCCAGGCGGCGGGCTGCGGGCCGGCCCGCCGTTCGGCCTGGAGCTGCACGGCGCGCATCGCCCGGCCCCGCACCCGCTCCCGCCCGACCGCGTACGGCGGTTCCTCGTCCCGCACCCCCTCGACGATCGCCGTGAGCGTGCCGGCGGGCACCCGCCAGGTGTAGGTGCCGTCGGCGAGCGAGAGGGGGGTGACGGCGTCCGTGCGGACGCGGGCGTACAGGGCACGGCGCAGGACCTCGGCCATCCGCGGGTCGTGCTTGAGCACGGCGGTGCGGTCGGGGTCGGTGCCGGTGACCGGGTGGCGGCCGATCTCCTCCGGCAGGGTCGCCTGCCGGACACCGGTCTCGCCCAGCGCCGGGAGGACCTCGGAGATGTACGAGAGGAAGGTGCGGTTGGGGCCGAGGATCAGCAGGCCGGAGCGGCGGACGCGCTGGGGGTGGGTGTAGAGGAGGTAGGCGGCGCGGTGCAGGCCGACGGCGGTCTTGCCGGTGCCCGGGGCGCCCTGGACGCAGACGGAGTCGGTGAGACCGGCCCGGACCAGGTCGTCCTGGTCGGGCTGGATGGTGGCGGCGATGTCCCGCATGGGGCCGACGCGGGGCCGTTCGATCTCTCGGGTCAGGATCGTGCTCCCGGTCCCGGGCTCCCCCTTGCCCAGGTGTTCGTCCTCCAGCCCGGTGAGGTCGGCGGAGTCGCCGCGGCTGCCGGGCGCCCAGCCGAACCGGCGCCGTACCGCGACGCCCTGCGGGTCGTCGGGGCCCGCCTGGTAGAAGGCGCGGGAGACGGGGGCGCGCCAGTCCACGACCAGGGGCGGGGCGGCCGGCTCCTCGCTGATGCGCAGGCGCCCGATGCGGTAGGTCTGCCCGGCGTGCTCGCCCGCCTCGAAGTCCAGCCTGCCGAAGAAGAGGGGGCCCTCCGGCAGCTCGCGCATCTCCTTGGCACGGCTGCGCAGCCGGCGTCCGAGCACTTCGGCGTCGGCGCCGGACGCGGAGACGTCCTCGCCGGTGACGACGTGCTCGACGGCGCCGTCGATCATGCGGGCGAGGGCGGCTCGGCAGGCGTCATGACAGGCGCGTTCGCGGTCGAGTTCCTGCTGCATGGGGACAGCGTAGGGGAAAATATGTGACCGGGTTACATTTTTAACTCAGCCCCAGTCCGGCATGGCCCGCTCCAGCCGCCCGAACGCCCGCTCCGCCGCCCGCAGCGCTTCCTCCCGCACCTCCTCGACCCGCTCCCCGGCCGCGATCCGCCGCCAGTTGTCCCGCGCCAGGATCCGCTGCACGGCGATGATCTGGCCGGCGGCGAGCCGGGCCTCCAGGGTGCCGCCGAGCGCCTCGGCGAGCGCGGCCTCCGACCGCTCCAGGTAGGCGTACTGACGGGCGACCAGGGTGGGGGTGCTGTTGAGCAGGGTGTGGAAGGCGAGCACCTGGGGGTGGTCGTTGAGCCCGGTGATCGGGTCGCTCCGGCGCAGCCCGTCGAGGAAGTGCTCGCGCAGCACACCGACCGGCGACTCGGCGCCCGCGACCAGCCGCGCCGCCTCCGTCTCGTGGTCGGCGATCCGGTGCAGGACCAGATCCTCCTTGGCCGGGAAGTACCGGAACAGCGTCGGCTTCGAGATGCCGGCCGCGGCGGCCACCTCGGCGACCGACACCGCGTCGAACCCCTTCGCCAGGAACAGCCGCACGGCGATGTCCGACACGTCCTGGTACATCCGCCGCTTCTTGCGCTCGCGCAGGCCCATCTCACCCATGGGGCCGAGCCTACGCAGCGGCGGTCAGGCCGTGCCGCGGCCGGACGCGCCAGGCATGCCAGGCGTGCCGGGCCGAGCGTTCCGTGACGAGCCAGGCAAGTCGCCGGGCCAGGCGGGCCGCCGGGTCAGGCAAGTCGCCGGGCCAGGCAGGCCGCGGGCAGACGCACCTGCGGGCCCGCCACGGCCCCCTACGCCAGCGCGCGGGCCAGGTGGGGATTGGCGGTGGCCCGTACCGGCAGGCCCAGCGAGGCGATCGCCGCCGCCAGTGTCATGGCGTACGAGTCCACGGCCCGGCGGACGTTGGGAGCGTCCAGGCTCGCCCCCGTGACCAGCCGGTCCAGGTCCACGTAGGCGGAGCGGACGATCTCGATCCACCGGTAGACCCGCCAGTCCTGCTGCCAGGCATGTGTGTAGGCGTCCGGCAGCAGGCGCTCCCAGCGGCGGAACATCCGGTCCCGGATCTCCGGCCGGGTCGGGGTGAGATGCATGTGCCGGACCAGGTCGTACAAGGGGTCGCCGACGACCGCCATCTCCCAGTCGATGAGGGTGAGCGCCATGGCGTCGTCCCGGCGCACCAGGTTCCAGGGGTTCAGGTCACCGTGCAGGAGGATCGGTCTGCGATCAGTCACCCGGTGTCGGGCAAGTATCTGCCGCAGCCGGCCGGCATCAGGCAGGCCGAGTTGCCTGGCGAGTTGTCGGGACTCCTTGGGCAGGTTCTCGACCAGCAGGACCAGCTGGTCGCTCAGATAGCTGTAGAAGCTGTATTCCGCGGCATCGGCGGCCGGATCGAGCGCGGTGTAGTCGACGTCCTTCAGCGCGGTGAGCTGGTCCACGAGCCGGTCCGCCTCGTGCGGCAGCAGACCGTGCACCGGGTGATTGGGGGGCCGGTCGATGTCGAGCGGTCCTTCGTAGGTGTGAATGGCAAAGCTGTCTCTCTGGTACTTCCCCGGGTAGCTCTCACCGAGGGCCAGGAGTTTCGGTGCCGCCACCGGAACACCCGAATTCTCGATCGCCCGGAGCACGGCGTGCTCACTGAGAAAACTGCGTTCGCGGCGGAACACCTTTTTCACCTTGCGCCGCACCACGACCGGGAACGGGATACCGGGAACCCGCACCACGGAATTCAGGTGACCGGTCCCCTTGAACACCCGGCCGGCCGGGGCCGCTCCCTCGGCATGCAGTGCCCCGTGCACCGCCAGATAAGGAAAGTCCCGGCGCTCCGGAACACGTCTGTCCGGCGTCCAGGGTGCGGTGCCGAAACTGGAGAAAAGCCCCGTGCGTGCCTCATCCCGGGAAATCCGCCAGCGGAACAGGACGCGCTCGATCTCGGCCTCGCTGGGCAGCTGCCGCAGCCGCAGCGGGGCCTGGGCCGCTTCCAGGGCGCGGCGCACCGAGGCCGTGGCCACGTCCAGGCCCTTCTGGTCGAACGATTCGTCCAGGGACATGGCGGCCCGCATCACGTCCGGATAGACGGACTGCGCCTGCTCGAAGTCCACGTAGTGGCGCAGGTCCTTGCCCACGCCGTTGACGGCTCCGGGCCGGACGATGTCCATGGCCCGGGCCCAGGCCTCGATCACCTCGGACCACTGGTGCCCGGGGTAGCGCATGCGCACCAGGTGGGTCGCCAGGTCGTGCAGGGGATCGCCGTAGGTGGCGAGCTCCCAGTCCACACAGATGAGCGACGGCTTGCCGCCGTAGGTGACGATCAGGTTGTCCCGGTGCAGGTCGGCGTGGAGCAGGCTGTACGGCCGACGGGCCATCACCGGCACGCGCTCCGCGAACCGGATGAGGGCGTCCTCGGGAATGCCCAGCGCCGCGAACAGTCCGCCGAACGCGTCCAGGTTGGCGCGCCGGATCTGCCGGTCCGCGCAGTGGGCGAGCGTCTGCAGGAAGCCCTGCCCGTCGTGGCCGTTGCTGGGCCAGGCGTCCGGCAGCGCCGGAAGCGTGCTTCTGCGCACCTGGGTCATCTGGGCGAGGAGCCAGGCGATCTCCCCGATGAGCAACGGGTCGACGGGCTTGCCGTTGCCGCAGACACTGGACAGCGGCACTCCTTCCACATAGCTGTGGATGGCGAAGTCGTCGCCCTCGAAGAGGCATTGCGGAACGTGCGGCAGCGCGGCCCTGACGGCCCGGAGGATCTCCGCCTCGTTCTGCCACGTCCTGATCACCACGGGCAGCGCGTCGGAACGCCGAATGCGCACCGTCGCCGACAGGCCGGGCTCCTGGCGCAGCAGCAGCGCCATCGGGCCGGTCAGCGGCAGGACGTAGTTCTTGTTGTGGTGCCCGCTGTGCGCCTTGCCGTGTTCCATGGCATGGCGCATGATCTGCTGGTAGAGCGCACGACCTGCACCGGGTTTGGCGCGTTCCCCGAAGGACGTGGAGGGAACGGGAGATGCGCCCACTGGCCGCTCCGGAATTGCTAGCGCTGGCTGGAAGGTACGGCAAACGGTAAACGCGACGGACTGCCCGCACGACCAGAGGCGCAATCGAGTAGCCACAACGGGTGGGTTTGGTGCCCCGTTGCGTCGGGTCGTTCTGAGATCGGTGTGCTTGACCTTCTCATACGTACGAACCGGAGCTGTTGCTCAGATAATGCGGGCATGCTAGCGCACGTCGCTTGTTCCTACCGTGTTCGGTCCAGGACCTGACAGAAACGCTACTCGGCGAGCAAGTCCCAAACCGACTCGAACCAGGACCGCATCTTCTGTACGAAGGCCGATCCCTGCGAGTCCGGGTCGGCGTCCTCGACGTGGTGCGTCAGCATCGCGCCCAGCCCCAGCACGTCGAGCGCGTCGATCTCCTCGCCCGTGTCCAGGATGATGGGCCGTTCGACGACCTCGTAGAGGCCGTGCAGCACTTCGGTTCGGTTGATGACGTAGAGCTTGAAGGCCGGAGCCAGCCGCACATGCCTGATCTGCACGTCGACGGCCGGCACCCCCCGCTCGGCCCGCAGGTCCCGCAGCGCGGTGCGCAGCGATTCGGTGTGCCGGTCGGTGATGGCGCGCATCCGCTCCCGCAGGCGCGGATCGTTCTTGTCCTGCCTGGCCACGGGATACGGCAGGTCGAGCTGCGGATCAGGCAGCAGCAGCCGTACGACGATGCTTTCGGGCGCGATGAGACCGGCCCGGATCCGCTCCGCCTGGAGCCGGATGTGGGTGTCGAGGGACTCCGAGGTCAAGGTGAAGACGTCCAGGGAGACCGTGGACTGCTCGAACGCCTCGCTTATCAGCGGCTGCAGCGTCATCGCCTGCCGTGACCTGGTGGCCTTGGCCGTGGTGGACTGCACGCGCTGTACCTTGACGACCCGCGCCGGGCTGCCCTGGCGGGAGGTGATCCACCCTTCGTTGCCCAGTTCGCGCACCACCCGCTGGACGGTGTCGCGGGACACCCCGAACTCCTTGGCGAGCCTGCCCTGAGCGGGCAGTTCGGCACCCAGCTGGTACGTCCCGTCCAGCATCCGGGTCCGCAGCGCTTCGGAAACCTGCCGGAACGCCTTGCCACCGCCGTCACGCGCCTGCCTGGCCGTCATACAGCGAACGTTCCTCCCCCGGCCGACACCCAAACACGAACCGGTCAGGCAGGAAGCCGGCCGGCCCTGCCGGTTAACCGATCAACCTGCCTGGGCATGCCTGAAAGTGACCGGCAACCAGGCAGGTGGGCCCGGGTGCCACACGGTCGACCGGAGCGTGCAGGGGGCGGACGCCATGGAGTTACGGATATGCGGGGTGACGGTACAGGTCGACGACCTGGTCCAGTTGAGCGTGTACGGCTCCGGGCTGATCGGCATGCTGGCGGCCTGGCGCCGCAGGCGCGCCGCCCCCCGGCCGCCCGGCGCCCGCCGCGACCGACGGCCCCGCCCGGTGCCCCCTAGCGCCGGAGTATCTCCAGCAGCGGCCACAAGGACCCCACCACGTACTCCGCGCCGGCCTCGGTCAAAAGCCTGGCTTTCCGTGCGTTACGCGCGTAGCCCAGAAACGGGACGCCGGCCGTCCGGGCCGCCTGGAAGTCCGTGGGTGAGTCGCCGATCATCAGGGCCGCGCCGGGGGCGGCGCCCATCGCGTTGAGGGCGCGGTGGAGGCAGTGCGGGTCGGGCTTGAGGCGGTGCAGGTCCCGGGTGCGGCCGTAGATGTGCGGGGCGAAGCAGGGGGTCAGGGCGCGGTCGTCGAGGTAGGCGCGGACCACCCGGGGGGAGTTGTTGGTGGTCACCGCCATGCGCGCCCCCCGCGCCCGCCACGTCTGGATGACGATGTCGGCGAACGCCGTGGGCATCGCCGTCGCCGTGGCCCGCAGTTCCTCCTTGGTGAGGCGTTCCTCCAGCTCCGCGACCAGGTCGCTGCCGGGGTGCCGGCGGTCCACGGCGCGCAGCACGAGGTGCGGGTCGAGGGAGTCCCGCTCGGTCTCCGTGACCAGGCCGTGCAGGCCCCGGACCGCCAGCCAGTCGACCAGTTCGCCGGCCACGCCCGCCGCCGAGTGTCCCGCGAACAGCCGGCAGATCGGCCCGTCGAAGTCCCAGAGGACGACATGGGCACCTCTGACCAGTTCCGTGATCTCTTCGGTCGTGCTCTTGCTCTTGGCTGCCACCAGTTCAGTCTGCGTCGTATCAGAAGTCACTAAGAGAGTGTCAGGTCCGTCGTGATGGTTTCCCAGAGGGCGTTGAACCACTTCTGCGATTGCTCCACGAACGCGGCGTCGCGTGGGCCGGTCCGCTTTTCGAACGAGAAGAGGAGGGACTCCGAGCCGACGGCGTCGTACATGTCGAGCAGGCCGTCCTCCGTCTGCTCCTCGCGGCGGGTGACCGTGTAGTACGCGAACAGCGCCTCCTCGCCGTTGAGCAGGTACAGCTTGATCGGCGGGGTGAACGGCAGGGCCCGGAAGGTGACGTTCACGTCGATCTTGTGGGTGGAGCGCAGGCCCTGGAGGTTGTACTGGAGGACCTGGCCCTGGGCGTTGCGCATGCCGAGCCAGCGGTTGTGGACGGTGTCGTCGTCGCCGTCGACCGCGGTCGGGAAGGCGAGCGGGATGTCCCGGCTGGGCAGCAGGACACGGACGTCGATGCGGCCGGGGCGGAACCGGCCCTCGTGGATCAGACGCAGCGGCTCGGCGAGCGCCGGCAGCAGGCTCTGGGCGGTCAGGCAGGCCGCGTCGATGCGGACATGGTCGGCGGCGAACGCCTCCGTCATGCGGGGGCCGAGGCCGACCATCGTCGGCTGGGGTTCGTCCAGCGCCGTGGGGCGCGGATCGGCGATGCGCGGCGGGCTGCCCTTGCCGACGTCGACGAGGAAACCGTCGTCGTGCAGGGCCCGCACGGCCTGGCGCACGGTTCCCCGCTCCACGTGGAACTCCTCGGCCAGTTCGGCCTGGGTGGGCAGGCGGTCGCCGGCCTTGAGCTCGCCCGAGCGGATGCGCTGCCGCAGGGTGTCGGCGATCTCCTGGGGTGTGCTGCCGGCGTTCACTGCCACGTTCTCCTGAGTCACGACCAAACGCTACAACTTTGATCCATCTGGCGGGAGTTGTTTGAAGGTTGTTTATAACTAGCAGCCAACTGGGGACAACTTAATCAGAGTTGGTTACCAACTTGATTGAGTTGGCGGAAGCCTTGCTTCCCGACCGATGGGGGGAACCACCATGCCCGCCGCCCTCGCTCTCCTCTCCGCCGTCTTCGTCATCGCCTTCGAGCAGATGGTCCAGTCGACGTACGGTGCCACTGGCATTATCGGCCTGCTGTTGCTCACCGTGGGCATCAAGGCGAAGAGCCCGGCGTTCAGCTCCGCCGGTGCGGTCCTGCTCGCCCTGGTGCTGGCCGGGCCCGCGTTGTGAAGGCCGCCGGGGCTGCCTACGAGGTCAGGTGCAGCTCCGAACTGATCGTCTCCCACAGGGCGTCGAACCACCGGGTGGACTGGTCCACGAACGTGGTGTCCCGAAGTCCCGCGCCCTGTTCGAAGGCGAAGAGCATCGACCGCGTGCCCTCGGCGTCGTACGTCTGCAGGTGCTCGTGGTCGATCTCCCGCTCGTGGCGCTCGAGCGTGTAGTACGCGAACAGCGCCTCCGCCTCGTTGAGCAGGTACAGCTTGACCGGCGGGGTGAACGGCAGGGCCCGGAAGGTGACGTGCACGTCGATGCCGTGCGTGGCGCGCAGCGCCAGCAGGTTGTGTCGCAGCACCTGGCCCTGGGCGTTGCGCTGGGCCAGCCAGCGCTCGTGCACCGCGTCCTCGGCCGAGGCGTCGGCCGCGACCGCCGTCGGGAACGCGAGGTCGATGTTCCGGCTCGGCAGCAGCACCCGGACATCGATCTTGGCCGGTTCCAGCCGCCCCGCGTGGATGAGCCGCAGCGGCCCGCCGAGCGCGAGATTGAGCGAGACCGAGGTCAGGCAGAGCGCGTCGATCCTCACGTGCGAGGCCGCGAAGGCCGCCTCTATCCGGGGGGTGAGGGCCACCATGGTCGGTTGCGGGGGCGCCGCCGGGCCCACCGCGAGCCGCGCCGGACCGGGATCCGTCGCCACCGTCGCCGGAGCGCCCTTCGAAGCGTTGGTGAGCAGGTGCTCCGACTGCAGAATGCGCAGCGCCTGCCGTACCGCCCCGCGCTCGACCCCGAACTCGTCCGCCAGTTTGGCCTGCGTGGGCATGCGCTGGCCCGGCCGCAACTCCCCGGACCTGATCCGGGTGCGCAGTTCGTCGGCCACCTTGTGGTGTGACGCCTGAGGCCGTTGTGGCCTTTTCCGTCCATTGACGGAGGCGAGTTCCGGGTCCACGGACAAACAGTACAACTTCCCGCCATCTTTAGGCAGTTCATGGGAAGGTGGTTATGAGCCGCATCCAAGTGGAGATAAGTACTGTTGAGTTGGTCACCAACTCCTGCAACATGGTCATACTTCCCCGGTCGCCGGCCATCCGGGTTCCCTTCCGGAGGGGAGCCGGGAGCCCGGTCCACCAGACCGGCCGCCGGGGCGCACGACCAGCACGACCAGCGCCATGGAGACGGACAGCGCTGACCGCACAGTCACAACTGAACACCGACAACCGAACACAGGCAGACCCGCACAGCCACAACTTCACAGCTCGCTACGGATGAGCAGCACGGCACCGCACGGCGGTGCACCGCACAGTCACAAGTGAACACAGGTGATTCAGGCACCCGTCCCCGGGAGGAAGGAGCCCCTCAGAAGATGTCCGGGCACCAAGGCCGCCCGGACGTGCGCAGCAGGGCGTCGGCCTCCCGGGCGGCGCCCACTCGCTCTTCCCGGACCCGTCCGAGGGCGTGCAGCCGCGCCATGGACTGGTCGCCGAGCCAGACGCTCGCCAGCTCGGCGATGTCGAGCGCGAGGTCGGGGGTGTCGGCGGTCGGGGCGCAGGACGCCCCATCGGGGGAGGCGTCCAGCCGGAACCGGCCGCCGGCCAGCCCCTGCCGGTCCGCCACCTCCAGGACCAGCGAGCCGGCCCTGTCGTACGTCCGCGCCTCCAGGGCCCGTACGACGTCCAGGATCCGCACCCACAGCCAGTCCGCCTGGTTGGTGATCCGCGCCGCGCGCGGGTCGGGCAGGTAGTGCGGCAGCAGGTCGTCCGGCGACCGCCAGCCGCTCTTCACCCGGGTGATCCAGTCGATCGAGCACAGGTAGTGCCACAGCGCGCGCTCGGCCGCCGGGGTGGTGCCGAGCAGCCAGTGCACGTCGGCGGTGTCGTACGGCTGCTTGCCCTGCCAGGTGTCGTCCGACTCGTAGGACACCATGCCCTCCACCTCGCCGGCCGCCGAGCGGTACACCGCGAAGTAGGGCTCCTTCCACTCCTCCTCGAAGCGGACCGCGCCGGTGCGCGCCTGCCACCACAGGTCGGTGCGGCTGACCGCGCCGGGCGTGCCGCGGCGGACGCGCTCGTGCAGCTCGGGGCCGAGCTTGCGGACGTCCTCGGCGTCGACCAGGTCGATCCGGCCGCCGTCCTCGGGGCGCGACCAGCGCGGGTCCAGGCCGGCCCGCTGGACCTCGATCGTCCACTCGGTCAGCGTGGTCGCCGGGCCGAAGCCGTAGCGGCCGTAGATCGGGTACTCGGCGGCGATCAGGGTGGCCACCACGTCTCCGCGCTCCTTCGCCGCGGCCAGGTCCTGGCTCATCATGCGGGTCAGCAGGCCGCGGCGGCGGTGGGTGGCGGTGACGGTGACATTGGAGATGGCGTCGGCGGCGACGGCGGCCCCGCCGACGGCGGTCAGCTCCTGGTCGAAGGAGCGGAACGTCGCCACGCAGCGGGGGCCGTCGAAGGCGCCGAGGAGTCTGCCCGGCACGAACTGCCTTCGGCGGGCGTCGAGTTGCTCGGCCGTGAGATTGGGCGGGCGGAGGAAGCCGGTGGACAGGGCCCTCTGCCAGTCCTCGAACTCGGATTCGGTTATGGGGCGGACTTCGACGGCGTCGGTCATGACAGCACGGTAGGTGCTCGACGGGGGTGGTGCCGATTCGATTTCCGGTGCGGCCGGGGGCCACGGTCGCCGGCCGGTGGCCGAGCGCGCCCACGCGGCGGAGCCGCACATCCCCGCAGGCCCGCGCCCCCAGCGGTCGGCCTCAGGTCAGCAGATCGTCGACCTGGGCCTCGCCCTCGCGGTAGCGCCTGGTGATCTCTCCGCTGGAGTCGTCGGCCGTCCGCTGCAGGCGCTGCCTGCGCCGCGACACCTCCTGCTCGTAGCGGACCAGGCGGCCCATCGCGGTCGTCAGCTCGGTGTCCGTGCGGGCCTCCAGGTCGGAGAGCTCGACCTCGGAGAGCATGTCGGCGGCCAGCCTGCCGTACTCCTCGTTGTGCGGGGTGCCCAGGGTGACGTGGCGGGCGGAGGAGCGGTGGCGGGCCGGGGCGTCCGTGAGGATCTCCGGGAGGCGGTCCACGACCGAGGCCGCGCCCGCCGGGGAGCGGCGGGCCAGTTCCGCGCGCAGGATGTCGATACGGCCCTGCAGCAGCCGTCGGACGTAGCTCAGGTCGGCCTCGTCGCGCTGCGCGTCCCGGCGCAGGACCCGCAGTTCGGGCAGGCTCAGGCGGGCCAGGTCGTGCTCCGGCGGTTCCGCGGGCAGCGGGAGGTCGTCGCCGCGCTGTGCGGGCGGCCGGGGCAGGCTCTGCACGCTCTGCGTGCCCTGCGTCTTCAGTCGCCCGGTACTCGGTGTGCTCATACGCCTCTACCGTCCCCTCGACCGGCGTGTGGAAGCATGGTGCCACCCCAAGTGGCCGCAATGTGACCGAGTGCCCCCGAACGGCCCTAGTTGGGCGGTTAAGGAGCCAAAATGGGCCCCTGTGAAGTCGCGGGACCACCGGGCATGATGGTGCGCATGCGAGCGGTGGTACAGCGGGTGGACGGCGCGAGCGTCGTCGTGGACGGCGAGACGGTCGGCGCGATCGAGGGCGAGGGCCTGTGCGTGCTCGTCGGCGTGACGCACGAGGACACCAAGGAGAAGGCGGCCCAACTCGCCCGCAAGCTCTGGTCGATCCGGATGCTGGCGGACGAGCGGTCGTGCAGCGACGTCGACGCGCCGCTCCTGGTGATCAGTCAGTTCACGCTGTACGGCGACGCCCGCAAGGGGCGGCGGCCGACCTGGAACGCGGCGGCGCCCGGCGAGGTGGCCGAGCCGCTGGTGGACGAGGTGGTCGCGCAGCTGCGCTCGCTCGGGGCGACCGTGGCCACTGGGCGGTTCGGGGCCCAGATGCGGGTGTCGCTGACGAACGACGGCCCGTTCACCGTCCTGTTGGAGATGTGAGGCTACGGCTCGACGATCACTTCCTGGGCCGCGGCCGTCTCCCCCGCGACCAGCCGGGCGTCCGGCGGGACGTTGCGCTTGACCAACGCCAGGGCCACGGGGCCCAGTTCGAAGTGGCGTACCGACGTCGTCACGAAGCCGATCTTCCGGCCGTCCGCACCCTCGTCGGCCAGGCGGATCTCGGTGCCGTGCGGCGGCAGGTGGACCTCGCTGCCGTCGAGGTGGAGGAAGACCAGGCGGCGCGGCGGCTTGCCGAGGTTCTGCACCCGGGCCACCGTCTCCTGACCGCGGTAGCAGCCCTTCTGCAGGTGGACGGCGGTGCCGATCCAGCCCAGCTCGTGCGGGATGGTCCGGTGGTCGGTCTCGAAGCCGAGCCGGGGCCGGTGGTGCTCGACGCGCAGCGCCTCGTAGGCGAGCAGCCCGGCGGCCGGGCCCGCCTTCGCGGCGTACGGCTCCAGGTCGGCGCGGGGCAGGAAGAGGTCACGGCCGTACGGCGTCTCGCGTACGACGACGCCCTCCGGGGCCTCGGCGATGGAGCCGGCGGGCAGGTGCACGACCGCGAAGTCGTCGGTGCGGTCGGCGACCTCCACCCGGTAGAAGAACTTCATCGACTCCAGGTAGGCGATCAGCGCCTCCTGCGTGCCGGGCTCGACGTGGGCCCAGACCGTCGTGCCGTCGTCGACCAGGTACAGGGCGTGCTCGATGTGGCCGTGCGCGGAGAGGATCAGCGCCTCGGTGGCCTGGCCGACGGGCAGCTCGCTGACGTGCTGGGTGAGGAGCAGGTGCAGCCAGCTGAGGCGGTCCTCGCCGGTGACGGCGACCACGCCCCGGTGGGAGAGGTCGACGAAACCGGCGCCGTCGGCGAGGGCGCGCTGCTCACGGAACAGGTCGCCGTAGTGCGCGGCGACGCCTTCGTCCACGCCCTCGGCGGGCACCGCGCCGGACAGGGACAGCAGGGGGCTCTTCATATGCGTAAGCCTACGACTCGGTAATTGAAGTCTGGACGGATGCGGGCCTGGCCCTCTTGAGCGCGCAGTCCTTGCACCGCCCGAAGATCGCGAAGTGCTTCATGTCCGTCTCGAAGCCGAACTCCCGCCGCAGCTTGGCCGTGAACTCCGCGGCCACCGCCACATCCGCCTCGATCACGTTCTCGCAGTCGCGGCAGACCAGGTGGATGTGGTGGTGCCGGTCGGCGAGGTGGTACGTCGGCGCACCGTGCCCGAGATGGGCATGGCTGACCAGCCCCAGCTCCTCCAGGAGCTCCAGGGTCCGGTAGACCGTGGAGATGTTGACCCCCGACGCCGTCTTCCTCACCTCACCGAGGATGTCGTCGGGGGTCGCGTGCTCCAGGGTGTCCACGGCTTCGAGCACGAGTTGCCGCTGCGGCGTCAGCCGGTAGCCGCGCTGCCTTAGGTCGCTCTTCCAGTCGGTGCTCACCACACACCCAGTCTAGGGCGGGTCGGTCAGGTCACTCCTCGGCGGACGGAACGCCGTTCGTCGAAGCGTCGACATGCGCGCCGCGGTGGCCGCCGGTGGCGCGGGCGAGCGGCGAACCGCGGCGCGGCCCTGCGGAAGCGGCAGGGGACTACTTGAAGAACGCGATGCCGTCGTCCGGCATGTCGTCGGGAAGGGCCTTGGCCCAGCGCTCGACGTCCTCCGGGGTGACGACCTTCTTCAGGTGCGCGGACATGTAGGGGCGCAGCTCGACCTCGGGGGTCTGCTTCTCACCGACCCACATGAGGTCGCTCTTGACGTAGCCGTAGAGGCGCTTGCCGCCGCTGTAGAGCGCGGAGGCGGCCGTACGCGCCACCGCGTCCGTGACCAGGTCGATCTGGGGCTTCTTGTCGGCCATCTCGCCGTACCAGATCTCGATCACGCCGTCGTCGCGGACCATCGTGACCTCGACCTTGCGGTTCGCCTCGATGCGCCAGAAGCCGTGCTCGGTCTCCAGCGGACGGACCTTGTTCCCGTCGTGGTCCAGCACCCACGTCTGGGAGTGGTACTCCAGGAAGTCCCGCCCGTCGTGGCTGAAGGTGACCTCCTGGCCGAAGTTGCACTTCTCCGAGCCGGGGAAGTCGTGGACGCCCGCGCCGGCCCAGCTGCCGAGCAGGAAGGCGAGCGGGACCAGGTCCTTGTGCAGGTCGGACGGAATCTCGATCATGGGTGGTGGTTCCTAGACTCGGACTCGGTTCAGCGCTGGCCCTGGTACAGCTTCTTCACGGTGAGCCCGGCGAACGCGATGACGCCGACGCAGACCAGGACCAGCAGGGTTTCGAAGAAGGCTTCCACGGGTGCTCCTTGAGCGAGGACGGGCGGGCGTACAAGAGCCGGGCCCCAGCTTACGCGGCCCGGCCCCGGCCCTCTTGGCGAGGTGCACCCTCGCGTGGTCAGTCGTGGGCCCCGGGGTCACGGTCCGCGGCACGCACGGTCACGCCGCCGGGGCCGCGCCGCCGGAGCCGCAGCGTCTGGGGCGGGGAGGGGCAATGACGATCAGGACACCGCCGCCAGCCAGACGGTCGCCCCCGCCGCGAGCAAGAGCGTGAGATTGAGGGCCACTTGGCGGTCCCCCATCCGCAGATGGACCCTGACCGCGCCGACCTGGAGCAGGACGAACCCGACGGCGGCGGCCAGGCCCAGCCAGGGCGCGACGCCGGTCAGGCGCGGCAGGACGAGGCCGGCCGCGCCGAGGAGCTCGACGCCCCCGATCGCCCGCACGGCAGGCATCGGCGTGCCGTCCACCCACGCCATCATCGGCAGCAGCCGCTCCCTGCTCCCCACAGCCTTCAGCCCGCCCGCGTAGAGGTAGAAGAGGGCGAGCAGACCGGCCACCACCCAGTACGCGACGCTCATGAGGTGGCCGGTTCGGTGGCGTAACGGCTCATGATCTCGGCGCTCGTCCGCGGGCTCGGCGGCTCGCCGGTGGCGAACTGGTCCCGCAGGTCCCGGAAGTACTGCACGTACAGGTCGGGGGTGAAGGTGCTGAGCATCACGGCCGGTTCGCCGGTGACGTTGGCGAAGGTGTGCGGGGCGCCGGGCGGCACCATGACGAGGGTTCCGGCCGTGGCGTCGTACTCCTCGTCCCCGACGGTGAAGCGCACCGAGCCGGAGACGACGTAGAAGCCCTCGTCGTGCCGGGCGTGCCGGTGCTGCGGCGGGCCGGGTGTGTGCGGCGCGAGGACGGATTCGGCGAGGCCGAGGCGGTGGCCGGTGGTACGGCCGTCCTCCAGGACACGCATCCGGGTGGTGCCGAGCATCAGCACCTCGCCGTCGCCGGGCCCGACGACGGATACCGCGGGAGGGACGTCGTTGTCGTGAGTCGTCATGCTCCGATTCGACGCCCCGGGCGGTCCAGCCGTCCAAGACCTGTTCCGCCGACCCGATACCCGATCGGTATCGTTGCTGTGTGAAGCGGATGGAGCGGATGGAACTACGGACGCTGCGCTATTTCGTGGCGGTCGCCGAGGAACTCCACTTCGGCCGGGCCGCCGCACGGCTCCACATGAGCCAGCCCCCGCTGAGCCGTGCGATCAAGGCGCTGGAGACCGAGGTGGGGGCACGGCTCCTCGAGAGGTCGCCGGCGGGGGTCGCGCTGACCCCCGTCGGGGCCGTCCTCCTCGACGAGGCCCGCGCACTGCTCGACCAGGCCGACCGGCTGCGCGTGCGGGTCGCGACGGCGGCGGGGACCGCCGTCCTGACCGTCGGCCTCCTGGGCGACAGCACGGATCCGGGGGTGCGGCGGCTGGCCCGCGCGTACCGCGAGCGCCACCCGGACGTGGAGATCCGCATCCGCGAGACCGACCTGACGGACCCCACCTGCGGGGTGCACGCCGGGGCCGTCGACGTCGCCCTCACCCGCGCGCCGTTCGACGGAACAGGGCTGGTGGTGCGGGAGGTGGGGGCCGATCCGGTGGGGGCACTGCTCCGCGCCGACGATCCGCTGGCCGGGCGGGAGAGCCTGGAGCTGGCCGACCTCGCCGACCGGCGCTGGTTCCGGTTCCCGGACGGCACGGACCCGCTCTGGCAGTCGTACTGGAACGGCGGGGAGGCACGGGAGGGGCCGGTCGTGCGGGCCGTGCAGGAGTGCCGGCAGGCGGTGCTCTGGAACGGCACGGTCGGCATGACGCTCGCCGGCCACCACCCGGGCGACGGGCTCACGGTGGTGCCGGTCGCCGACATGCCGCCGAGCCGGGTGGTGCTGGCGTGGGCGGAGGGGGACGGGAACCCGTTGCTGCGGTCGTTCGTGCGGGTGGCACTCGCGGCCTATCACCACCACGACTGACGGCGGGGTTCCCTACGCCCTCCGTGCCCGGCTGGAGCGCAGGCGCCGTCCGGCGTCAGGCCTGCGCGGTCGGCCGGACCACGATCTCGTCGATGTCGATGCCGGCGGGCTGCTCGATCGCGTGACCGATCGCGGACGCGACGGCGGACGGCGGCATGGCCGCTCGCGGGCGGATGCCGACCTGCGCGGTGGTTACGCTTCCGGCATGGCGAAGAAGCTCGTGATCAAGGTGACGGCGGGGGCGGACGCCCCCGAGCGGTGCTCGCAGGCGTTCACGGTGGCGGCGGTGGCCGTGGCCAGTGGCGTCGAGGTGTCGTTGTGGCTGACCGGCGAGTCCGCGTGGTTCGCGCTGCCGGGCCGCGCCGCCGAGTTCGAGCTCCCGCACGCCGCGCCCCTGCCGGACCTGCTCGACTCCCTCCTCGCCGGCGGCCGCGTCACCCTGTGCACCCAGTGTGCGGCCCGCCGGGACATCACGGAGAAGGACGTCATCGAGGGCGTGCGCATCGCGGGTGCCCAGGTCTTCGTCCAGGAGGCGATGGCGGACGGGACGCAGGCGCTCGTGTACTGAGCGCTCCGCAGGAGGTGCCGCGGCGCGTCGTCTGCCGACTGCGGCGCCGACGCGGCGCGGCCGTCAGGACCGCGGCCGCTTCTTGCCGTCCAGCTCGTCCCACCACTCGTCGGACTGCGGATCGCCGGAGGGGTCGTCCCACCAGCGGTCGTCGGGCCCCCGCCGGTTGGCGACCATCGCGGCGACCGGCGGAATCACCATGGCCACCACACACATCCCCACCGCGGCGGGCACCGACCAGATGCGCACGACCCCCCACGCCAGGACGAAGAGACCGATGCAGATCCCCATCATGACGAAGTAGACGCGACGACGACGGGCCAGCATGCCTCCAGGGTAGGTCGGCACGGCCACTCCGGCGCCATGACCGAGGGCCGCGTCCCGGGTGTCGGATTCCCGGGGCGCGGCCCTCTGCCGTCGCGCTGGTGTCGCGGCCGGACGGCCGGACGGTCAGACCGCGATCGCGACCTCGGCCAGGCCACCCTGCTGGGCGACGACCGTGCGGTCGGCGGTGGCGCCGGGGACGAGGGCGCGGACGGTCCAGGTGCCCTCGGCCGCGTAGAAGCGGAACTGTCCGGTGGCGGAGGTGGGGACCTCCGCGGTGAACTCGCCGGTCGAGTCGAGCAGGCGGACGTAGCCGACCACGGGCTCGCCGTCCTTCGTCACCTGACCCTGGATCGTGGTCTCGCCGGGCTTGATCGTCGAGGGGTCCGGGCCGCCGGCCTTCGCTCCACACATGTCGTACTCCTGGGGATGGGGTGAGGATGGGGTCTGGAAAGGTCGGTCTACTTGTTGGCGCCGAGCTCGATCGGGACGCCCACGAGGCTGCCGTACTCGGTCCAGGAGCCGTCGTAGTTCTTGACGTTCTCGACACCGAGCAGCTCGTGCAGGACGAACCAGGTCAGGGCCGAGCGCTCGCCGATGCGGCAGTAGGCGATGGTGTCCTTGGCGAGGTCCACGTCCTCCGCGGCGTAGAGCTCCTTGAGCTCGTCGTCCGACTTGAAGGTGCCGTCGTCGTTGGCGTTCTTCGACCACGGGATGTTGCGGGCGGTCGGGACGTGGCCCGGACGCTGCGACTGCTCCTGCGGCAGGTGGGCCGGGGCGAGCAGCTTGCCGCTGAACTCGTCGGGCGACCGCACGTCGACGAGGTTCTGCGAGCCGATGGCCGCCACGACGTCGTCGCGGAAGGCGCGGATCGCGGTGTTCTGCGGCTTGGCCTTGTAGGTGGTCTCGGTGCGCTCCGGGACCTCCTCGACCAGCTCGCGCGCGTCCAGCTCCCACTTCTTGCGGCCGCCGTCGAGGAGCTTGACGTTCTCGTGGCCGTAGAGCTTGAAGTACCAGTAGGCGTAGGACGCGAACCAGTTGTTGTTGCCGCCGTAGAGGATCACCAGCGTGTCGTTGGCGATGCCCTTCGCCGACAGGAGCTTCTCGAAGCCCTCCTGGTCGATGAAGTCGCGGCGGACCGGGTCCTGCAGGTCCTTGGTCCAGTCGATGCGGATCGCGTTGCGGATGTGGTTCTTCTCGTACGCGGACGTGTCCTCGTCCACTTCCACGATCGCGATCTCGGGGTTGTCCAGGTTGTCCTGGACCCAGTCGGCGTCGACCAGGACGTCGCTGCGGCTCATGCTCTTTCTCCTCCGGGGCAGGTGCGGCGGGGCGTGCGAGTGCGGGTGGGTGCGCGAGCGAGCGCACGGAGGCCCTCGACGGGGAGGGCAGGGGGATGCGGAGGCGGTGCGGCCTCCGCCGTCAGAAGGGGCGACAGAGCATGGCGGCGACGCGGCACAGGTCGACTGCCCGCCGCTTCGTGAGATCCGCCTGACGCTTCATGGGCTCGATCGTAGGGACGGACAAGCGGGCATGTCACCGGCATGTCGTATGGTGAGACGCGATCGTCCGAATTGTGGGACGCGGGTGAGGCCCCGGGCGTGGTTCCGGGGCGGCCGGGCACCTGTGTCGGTCACCCCATCTACTGTACGGACGCAGCCGTCTCGCTTACTGGAACGGCGCCGGTCCTCGCCGTGCCGCTTCTACCCGGCGAGCCTGACGTTCGAACCCTTCACCGCGATCTCCACTCCGTTCGGCGCGGCCTGCACCGAGTCCAGCTTGAAACCGCCGGGGAGCTGGTCGATCGCCTGCTGGAAGTCGGAGGCCCGGCGGAAACGGTCCTCCACGAGGCCGACACCGGCGAGCTTGGGCAGGTTGTCGGCGTGCACCTGCACGGTGTTGTTCTTGACGGTGACCGTGCTGAGGACGGTCACCTTCTGGTGGGCGCCGACGCCGGGGACGCCGACGTCGAGGGTGACCTTGATCTTGCCGTCGCCGCCGTCGGCGAGACCGACGACCCGGCCGGTGAAACCGAGGCCCAGGTCGGTGGGGGTCGACTGGGCGTTCTTCAGCAGCTCGTCGTAGGGGACGAGTGCGGTGCCGGTGGCGGTCCGGGCGGTGCCGGAGCTGTAGTCGCCGGTGAAGGTGACGTCCTTCATGTCGGCGTTCAGGTCCTCGACACGGATGGTCTTGCCGGCGGTGCCGGTGGTGGCGTCGTACTCCTTGATGCCGACCTGCACGTCGTCGAGGGTGCCGCTCGCGACCTGCGTCAGGAACGGGAAGCCCTTGATGGAGACGTCGGGGGTGCTCGCGAGGTTCTCCGTCGTCCTCAGCTTGTCGGCGGCCTCGCCCTGGGCGAAGTGCACGGCCACGCGGTCGACGATCACGAAGAGGATGCCGAGGACTACGACGGTGATCAGGAGTATTCGCAGAGCACGCATGTGTAGGGGGTCCCCCGAAGTCGGCTGTTCATGGTCGCTTCCGCCACGCTAACCCTGCGGGAGCGGACCGACGGCGATTGTCGAGCACCTGTGACATCGGGGCCCTCAAGGGGAGCCGGTTCGTCTTCGGGCGCGGGCCGGTGGGGGCCGGCCGCGCAGTTCCCCGCGCCCCTTACAGGGCGCTAGTGCAGGACCCACACCACCGGCGCCGCCGCCGTCAACGGCAACGCCACGCCCGCCGTGAAGTGGACGAACCTCGACGGGTAGTCGTAGCTCGCCGCGCGATGCCCGATGAGCGCGCACGCCCCGGCCGCCGCCCCGATCAGCGCACCCTTCGCGCCCAGCCCCGTCATGCCGCCCACCGCGATGCCCGCCCCGGCCGCGGCGAGCAGGGACACGGCCACCGAGGCCGGGGTCGGCAGCGGCAGCGCCCGCGCCAGGACCGCCACCGCGACCGCGGCCGCGCCCACCGACACCGCGTCGGGGTCCGCACCCAGGTAGCCGGTGGCGATGATCGCCAGGGCGGAGGAGGCGACCGTGGCCATCAGGCCGTACATACGGGTGTCGGGGTCCGCGTGCGAGCGGAGCTGGAGGACCAGGGTGAGCAGGACCCACACGCCCAGCGGACCGAGGATCGCCGCCGGGGCCTGGTCCCGGCCCGCCACCAGGACCGCCACGTCCGCCGTGACCCCGCCCATGAAGGCGAGCGCGATGCCCTGCCGGGCCGGCCACATTCCGTTCAGCCGGAACCAGCCCGCCGCCGTCACGGCCTGGAGGATCACCAGGGGGACGACGAGCGCGTACGAGGAGACCGGCGCCGTCGCCGCGAGCAGCAGCCCCAGCAGCGCCGTGAGCAGCGCCGGCTGCATGCCCGGCTCGATGATCGGCGAGCGGCCCTCCAGGCGCGCCCGCTGGGCGTCGGTGATCCGGGCGTTGCCGGAGAGGGTCGCGGGACCGTAGCCCGCGGTGTCGACGGGAGCCGCGGCCGGTGCGGGGGCGGAGGGGGCGGGGGCGGCGGCGGGGTACGCCTGCTGCCCGGTGGCGTACGGCCCCTCGTACGACCGCGGTGCCGCGTACGCCGCCTCGGCCGCGGCGGCGGCCGAGGCCGTGGCCGCCGCCGGCGGAACGGCGGTCTCCTGCACCGGGGCGTGCGTCTGGGTCTCCCAGGTCTGCCCCTGCCACTGCTGGGTGGCGTAACTCTGCTCGTCGTACCCCCACTGCGGCTGGGCGGGGGGCTGCTGCTGGTACGGGTCGTAGCCCTCGTACGGCTGGTTGGGCTGGTTGGTCATCGGTGTCGCTCACCCTCCTGCGAACGGCGGGAGCACCTCGACCGTGCCGCCCTCGGCCAGCCGTACCGTCTCATGTTCGCGGGTGCCCACGGGGTCGCCGTCGACGAGGAAGGAGCATCGCCGCAGGACGCGCGTGAGTTCGCCGGGGTGTCGCGTGCGCACCGCGGCCAGCGCCTCGGCGAGGGTGTCCGCGGCGTACGGCTCCTCGGCGACACCGGCCGCGGCCTTCGCGGCGGCCCAGTAGCGCACCGTGACCTCGGGCATCAGATTCCTCAAGGGACTCGACAAGAACATTCGGTCGGCTGTGTACCTGTGTACAGGCTCAGGCTAGCCCGCCCGCGCGGCCGCCCAGTCGCCGATCCTGGCCAGCAGCCGGTCGCTCGCCGCGTGCTCGGCGTGGCCCATGCCCGGCTCCAGCCAGAGCTCGGCGGCGCCACCTGCGGCGTCGGCCAGCATCCGGGGGTGGTCGACCGGGAAGTAGCCGTCGCTGTCGCCGTGCACGATCAGCAGCGGGGTCGGGGCGATCTTCGGCACCGCCTCGACCGGGGAGAGCGGCACCGGGTCCCAGTCGCGGTGGTGGATCCGGGTGCGGAAGCCGTAGCGGCCGACCAGCCGGCCCTCCGGCCTGGTGACCAGCCAGTGCAGGCGGCGCATGGGGGCGGTGCCCCGGTAGTACCAGCGTGCGGGGGCCGACACGGAGACCACCGCGTCCACCCCGGCGTGCAGCGCCGCGTGGCGCAGGACCACCGAGCCGCCCATCGAGAAGCCGACGGTGGCCACGCGCGCGTGGCCGAGGTCGCGGGCCCACGCCACCGCCGCCGCCAGGTCGAGGACCTCGCGGTCGCCGACGGTGCTGCGGCCGCCGGAGCGGCCGTGGCCGCGGAAGGAGAAGCTGACCACCGGCGCGTGCTCCGTCAGGGCGGCGACCACCCGTCGTACATGTGGTCGGTCCACGTCGCCGGTGAACCCGTGGGCCATGACGAACACCAGATCACCGGAAGGTGGCCGCGAGTTGTCGTATACGACGGAGGCGGGATCGTATACGGAATCGATGGAAACCCCGTCGTCCGTGCGCAGAAACGTCCGCATAGAGGCGTTTCTGCTCGTCTCATATGTCGGACGAACGGCGGAACGTGCCACATGACCTGCCGGACCGGTGCTCATGTGGGCTATTCTGCTGGCAGAGGACTCGGGCAGCGCCGCCACCGGGTCCTTTTGTGCTTTCGGAAGGGCCGTATACGAAGCGGGAAACTCCAGGTGACCGCCGGTGTACGGAATCTCGGGAGCGCAGCGCAGTGTCATTGCACACAGTCCTCGCAGGGACCGAGGAGGAACCAGACATATGAGTTCTCTGCTGCTCCTGACCAACGCCCTCCAGCCGTCCACGGAGGTGTTGCCGGCCCTCGGCCTGCTCCTGCACACCGTGCGGGTCGCACCGGCCGAAGGGCCCGCGCTCGTCGACACCCCGGGCGCCGACGTCATCCTGATCGACGGCCGCCGCGACCTCCCGCAGGTCCGCAGCCTCTGCCAGCTGCTCCGCTCCACCGGCCCCGGCTGCCCGCTGATCCTGGTCGTGACGGAGGGCGGGCTCGCCGCCGTCACCGCCGACTGGGGCATCGACGACGTGCTCCTCGACACCGCCGGCCCCGCCGAGGTGGAGGCCCGGCTGCGGCTGGCCATGGGCCGCCAGCAGATCGTCGCCGACGACTCCCCCATGGAGATCCGCAACGGCGACCTGTCGGTCGACGAGGCGACGTACAGCGCGAAGCTGAAGGGACGGGTCCTCGACCTCACCTTCAAGGAGTTCGAGCTGCTGAAGTACCTCGCCCAGCACCCCGGCCGGGTGTTCACTCGCGCACAGCTGCTGCAGGAGGTCTGGGGGTACGACTACTTCGGCGGCACCCGGACCGTCGACGTGCACGTGCGACGGCTGCGCGCCAAGCTCGGCGTCGAGCACGAGTCCCTGATCGGAACCGTCCGGAACGTCGGTTATCGATTCGTTACGCCCGAGAAGGGCGACCGGACCGCCGAGGCGGCCAAGGCCCACGCGGACCGGCCAAAGCCGGAGGATGCGGACGCATCCGCGGCTCTGGACGCGGTCGAGGTGCCGTCGGAGGCGTAGCAGGGGTCCGGGTGAGGCATGGCCGTCGCCCGGACGGGGCATTGCTTACGCAAGCGAAGCTCCGGTTCGCCCTGCCCAGAGCGGGTCCATCCGCGTAGACTCCGCGCGTGGCCAAGGTGACTCGGGATGATGTGGCGCGGCTGGCGGGGACCTCCACCGCCGTCGTCAGTTATGTCATCAACAACGGACCCCGGCCGGTCGCCCCGGCAACGCGCGAGCGCGTCCTCGCCGCGATCAAGGAGCTGGGGTACCGCCCCGACCGGGTCGCCCAGGCGATGGCGTCCCGGCGCACCGACCTCATAGGCCTGATCATCCCGGACGCCCGCCAGCCGTTCTTCGGCGAGATGGCGCACGCGGTCGAGCAGGCCGCGTCCGAGCGCGGAAAAATGGTGCTGGTCGGCAACACCGACTACGTCGGGGAGCGCGAGGTCCACTACCTGCGCGCCTTCCTCGGCATGCGGGTCTCGGGTCTCATCCTCGTCTCCCACGCGCTGAACGACTCGGCGGCCGCCGAGATCGAGGCCTGGGACGCGCGGGTGGTGTTGCTGCACGAGCGGCCGGAGGCGATCGACGACGTGGCGGTGGTGACGGACGACCTCGGCGGCGCCCAGCTCGCCGTCCGCCATCTGCTGGAGCACGGCTACGAGTACGTCGCCTGCATGGGCGGCACCGCGGACACCCCGGCCGTCGGCGACCCGGTCTCCGACCACGTCGAGGGCTGGCGGCGGGCCATGGCCGAGGCGGGCCTGGAGACGGAGGGCCGGCTGTTCGAGGCGCCGTACAACAGGTACGACGCGTACCGGGTCGCCCTCGACGTGCTGGCCGGACCGGACCGCCCTCCGGCGGTCTTCTGCTCCACCGACGACCAGGCGATCGGCCTGCTGCGGGCGGCGCGGGAGCTGCGCATCGACGTGCCGGGGGAGCTGGCGGTGGCGGGCTTCGACGACATCAAGGAGGCGGCGCTGGCGGATCCGCCGCTGACGACGATCGCCTCCGACCGGCCGGCGATGGCGCGTGCGGCGGTGGACCTGGTGCTCGACGACGGGCTGCGGGTGGCGGGGTCGCGGAGGGAGCGCCTGAAGACGTTTCCTTCCCGGCTGGTGGTGCGTGGGTCCTGCGGGTGCGGATAGGTCTTCGGCCGCGGGTGCGTCGTGGTTGCCCGCGCAGTTCCCCGCGCCCCTGACGGGGCGCTGAAGCAAGGGGCGCCACAGACGCGCCCCAAAGCGCGAAGCCTTCATGAACGCTTCCTGAGAACCTCTCCCGACCTGCGAGAAGGTTCCTTATATCGGGCGAACGAGCTTCTCGCGGCGTTCTCAGCGGGCACTCAGGGAGCTCTCATGGTCGCGGGACAAGCTGTCTGTCATGACCGAGAGCTTCCGCCGCAGCGGCGAGTACGAGAACCCGCAGGGTCCCCAGGGTGACGCCTACCAGGGCGCGTACCCCCGGCAGCAGCACGCCTCCGCCCCCTCCCCCGTGAACCCGGAGTGGCCGCCCCCACCGGCCCACCAGCCGACGGTCGGCCCCGACGCGGAGCACCCCGCGGAGCACCCCGCGGAGCACCCGGCGGAGCACCCCGAGCACTCGGTCCATGCCAAGAAGAAGCGCCCCCGGGGCCCGATAGCCCTGCTCGCCGCGGTCGCGATCGTCGCGGCGGCCGTCGGCGGCGGCACCGCGTACGCCTTCCAGGAGCTGACCGGCAAGAACCAGGTCGTCTCCAGCAGCACCACCACCAGCGTGGTGCCCTCCAGCAAGAGGGGCGACGTGGCCACGATCGCCGCCAAGGTCAGCCCGAGCGTCGTCGAGATCGTCGCGACCCTCAGCAGCGGCACCTCCACCGGCTCCGGCGTGATCATCACCAGCAACGGCGAGATCGTCACCAACAACCACGTGATCTCCGGCGCCCAGTCCGTCAAGGTCACCACCAGCAACGGCACGTCGTACACCGCCCAGGTCGTCGGCACCGACAGCTCCAAGGACCTCGCCCTCATCAAGCTCCAGGGCGCCTCCGGCCTCACGCCCGCCACCCTCGGCAACTCCGCCGGGGTCCAGGTCGGCGACCAGGTCGTGGCGATCGGCTCGCCCGAGGGCCTGACCGGCACCGTCACCAGCGGCATCGTCTCCGCGCTCAACCGGGACGTGACCGTCTCCACCGACGAGGGCCAGCAGCAGCAACAGCAGGGCGGCGACGGCCGGTGGCCGTTCTCCTTCGGCGGCCAGCAGTTCAACGGCGACACCGGTTCGTCCACCACGACCTACAAGGCGATCCAGACCGACGCGTCCCTGAACCCCGGCAACTCCGGCGGCGCGCTGATCGACGCCAGCGGCGACATCATCGGCATCAACTCCGCGATGTACTCGGCCAGTTCGGACTCCTCGTCGTCCTCCTCGGACGCGGGCAGCGTCGGCCTCGGCTTCGCCATCCCGATCAACACCGTCAAGTCCGACCTGGCCAAGCTGCGGTCGGGCTCCACCAGCTGAACCACCGGCACGAGCACGTAGGGAGCACATCATGATCACGCAGGTTTCGCACACGATGTCCGCCGACAGCCCGGCCGGTGTCAGCCTGGCCCTTGCCGTGGCGTACGAGCTCCACGCGCCGACGGAGGCCGTCGTGGCTCCGACCCCCGGCCCTCGCTCCCCCGAGCCCATGGCGACCCCGGTCCCGACCCCGGCCCCGCGCGCCCCCGAGGTCGTCCCCGCCCCGCAGCTGATGGGCCTGCGCACCTCCACGGCCCGGCCGCACCAGCGCAAGGTGCCGCTGAGCCGCATGACGCTGGTACGCGGCTAGGGGCGTACCACCCCACCGGCGTGCATACCCGGCAGCCCGGAAACATGCGAGGCTGAGAGGCGCGTCCCGACCCAGACCCACCGCACCCCGAGGAAACGCGAGCGATGAGCCCCGCCGATGGCGACCGTGAACCCCAGCGCATCCTGATCGTCGACGACGAGCCGGCCGTACGCGAAGCCCTCCAGCGCAGCCTCGCCTTCGAGGGGTACGAGACCGAGGTCGCGGTCGACGGCGCGGACGCGCTGGAGAAGGCGACGGCCTGCAAGCCGGACCTGATCGTCCTCGACATCCAGATGCCCCGCATGGACGGCATGACCGCGGCCCGCCGCATCCGTGGCGCCGGCGACACCACCCCGATCCTGATGCTGACGGCCCGCGACACGGTCGGCGACCGCGTCACCGGTCTCGACGCCGGGGCCGACGACTACCTGGTCAAGCCGTTCGAACTCGACGAGCTCTTCGCCCGCATCCGGGCCCTGCTGCGCCGCAGCTCCTACGCGGCCACGGTCGCCGACGCCGTCCAGGAGGACGAGGCGCTCACCTTCGGCGACCTGCGCATGGACCTCGCGACCCGGGAGGTCACCCGGTCCGGCCGCCAGGTCGAGCTGACCCGCACGGAGTTCACCCTCCTGGAGATGTTCATGGCGCACCCGCGCCAGGTCCTCACCCGCGAGCAGATCCTCAAGGCCGTCTGGGGCTTCGACTTCGAGCCCTCGTCCAACTCCCTCGACGTCTACGTCATGTACCTCCGCCGCAAGACCGAGGCCGGCGGTGAACCCCGACTCGTCCACACCGTGCGCGGCGTCGGCTACGTGCTGCGCCAGGGCGGCGCCGAGTGAACAGGCTCGCCGCCCGCTTCCGCACCCTCCCGATCCGCGCCCGCCTGTCCATGCTGGTCGCGGCGGCGGTGGCGTTCGCGGTGGCGGCGGTCTCGGTGACCTGCTGGTTCATCGTGCAGGGGAAGCTGTACGACCAACTGCAGAGCGACCTGGAGAAGCAACTGCACGGCCCGGTGGCCGCGCAGCTCCTCAGCGGTGCCCTCAGCGACTGCTTCGACACCCCTCAGGGCGCCAACCACCTGCGGATCGACTACGGCCAGGCGGTCACGACGGACGGCACGGTCTGCCTGCTGCCCGGTTCCACGGACGTGATCCGGATCGGCCAGTCCGACGAGGACATCATCAAGAGCGGGAACACCGACACGCTCTACTTCCGCAACGGCACCGACAAGAGCGGCAACGCCGTACGGGTCATGACCCAGGTGTTCCCCGCGCAGAACGGTTCCTACGTCGGGCTGGTCACCGGTGTCCCCCTGAAGAGCACCCAGGACACCCTCAAGGACCTCGCCCTGATCCTCCTCCTCGTCTCCGGCGTCGGCGTCCTCGGCGCCGGAGCCGCGGGCCTCGCCGTCGCACGCGCCGGTCTCCGCCCCGTGGACGAGCTCACGCAGGCCGTCGAGCACGTCGCCCGGACCGAGGACCTGAGCATCCGCATCCCCGTGGAGGACGCGTCGGACGACGAGATCGCCCGCCTCTCCCGCTCCTTCAACAGCATGACCAGCTCCCTGGCCAGCTCCCGCGAACTGCAGCAACAGCTCATCGCGGACGCCGGCCACGAACTGCGCACCCCCCTCACCTCGCTCCGCACGAACATCGAGCTCCTGACCCGCAGCGAGGAGACCGGCAGGCCCATCCCCGCGGCGGACCGCAAGGCGCTGCTCGCCTCGGTGAAGGCGCAGGTGACGGAGCTGGCGTCGCTGATCGGCGACCTCCAGGAGCTGTCCCGCTCGGAGGGTCAGCGCGGTGAGCGCGTGCAGATCGTGGCGCTTGAGGACACGGTCGAGGCGGCCCTGCGCCGCGCCCGCCTGCGCGGCCCGGAGCTGACGATCACGGCGGACGTCCAGCCGTGGTTCGTCCGGGCCGAGCCCTCCGCCCTGGAGCGGGCGATCGTCAACATCCTCGACAACGCGGTGAAGTTCAGTCCCGAGGGCGGCACGATCGAGGTCACCCTGGACCGCGGGGTCCTGACGGTCCGCGACCACGGACCCGGCATCGCGGAGGACGAACTCCCCCACGTCTTCGACCGCTTCTGGCGCTCCCCGAGCGCACGGGCCCTGCCCGGCTCGGGCCTCGGCCTCTCCATCGTGGCCCGCACGGTGCAGCAGGCCGGCGGCGACGTCACCCTGACCCGCGCGAGCGGCGGCGGCACGGTGGCGACGGTACGCCTGCCGGGAGCGCCCACGGCTCCGCCGGAAACACCGTAGCCGCCACGCGCATGCCTCATCCGCGCTTCGGCCCTGTGATCGCCTCCCCGATCACGAGCCCCTTGGCGGGGCCTTCGGGAACGGCGTCACCGGTGACCTGGCGGTCTGACGCCAGATCACCCGTTCGAGCGATCACGGACCGGACCGTCACGCCTGGACCGGACCGCTTTCCGAGGCGACGGAGGGCCGCCCTATCCTCTCCCCAGTCGCGCACCCGTTCGGTGCGCTTGGGGAGGGGCACGGATCGTGGACGAGGGTGGAGTCGAGCGGGTGTACCGGAGGCGCCGGAAGCCGCCCCTGGCGTACCTCCTCCTGCCGGGGCTGCTGATGATGAACGCGTTGATCCAGACGAGCCGGGTCTCCCGCGACGGGGACGGCGGCGGGAGCGGGTTCTGGTGGGGGCCGCCGGCCCTCGCGGTACTGATGGGGCTGGCGATCGCGCGGGTCGCGCTGGAGCAGTTCCGGGCGCGCACCAGGGTCACGGCCGCCGGGATCACCGCGCAGGGGCCGCTGCGTGCGCGGACCTGGGCCTGGTCGGAGGTGTACGACATCCGGGTGGAGCAGTCGCCGCGCGGTTCCGGGCGGGCGGCTCCGCGGTGGCTCACCTACCTGTACGACTTCCAGGGCCGCCGCTTCCTGCTGTGGCACCTCAACGACTGGCAGCTGGACGACCCGTACGCCGAGGTCGCGGAGTTGTGCCTGGCCGCGGCCCCGCTGCGCAGCCTCACCTGGGAGCGCCGGCCGGACGTCGAGGAGCTGATCCTGCGCGGGGCGGCGCGGCGGAGGGCCGGGACCTGGGGGGCGTACGGCGCGATCGCGGTCTTCTGCCTCATGTTCGTGCTCGACGTCGCGCTGATCACGGTGGGGCGTCCGGACCATCCCTTCGTGCTCTTCGTGTGCGTGCCCCTGGCCGCCGGCGCGGCCCTCGCCTTCGTGCTCGACCGGTACTGGCGCGCCCGGCCGCCGCACTCCCCGGCCCGGCAGCCGTAGCCCGCCCGCATCAGGAGCGGGTCACGCTCGGGAACGCCGCTACCACCTGAGGATCATCGTCTCGTCGGGGGCCGGGGCCGGTTCCGCGGCCTCGGGGAGCGGGTGGGCCAGGGTGGCATAGGCGCCGCCCCGGGCTAGGAGTTCGGCGTGGGTGCCGGACTCCACCAGGCGGCCGCGGTCGACGACCAGGATGCGGTCGGCGTCGGGGGCGAGGGTGAGGTCGTGCGTGATCATGATGGTGGTCCGGCCCGCCATGAGCCTGCGCAGGGGGGCGACGACCTGGCGGGCGGCGATCGCGTCCAGGCCCGCCGTCGGCTCGTCGAGGACCAGGACCGGGGCGGCGCGGAGCATCGCGCGGGCGATGGCGATCCGCTGGAGCTGGCCGCCGGAGAGGGCGGCGGTGCCGGGGGCGATGTGGGTGTCGTAGCCCTCGGGGAGGGCGGTGACGAAGGCGTGGGCGGCCGCGTCCCGTGCCGCCTGCTCGATCTCGGCGTCCGTCGCGCCGGGGCGGCCGCACGCGATGTTCTCGCGGATCGTGCCGTTGAGGATCAGCGTCTGCTGCGGGAGCAGGGCGACGTTCTCGCGGAGGAACTCCAGGGGGACGTCGGTGAGCGGCACGCCGTCCAGGCAGAGCACGCCGGCGGAGGGGTCGTAGAAGCGGGTGAGCAGCTTGGCGAGGGTGGACTTGCCGGCGCCGCTCTTGCCGGTGACCAGGACCAGTTCGCCGGGGCCGGCGGTGAGGTCGACGCCGCGGAGGGAGGCGCGGGGGGACTCCGGGTAGCGGAAGGAGACGTTGTGGAAGCTGACCCAGCCACGGACCGGCCAGGGGCCGACGGGCCGGGCGGGGTCGGTGACGGCGGGCTCGGCGTCCAGGATCTCCCCGATGCGCTCCGCGCCCGCGGTGGCCGCGGTGAGGGTGAGGCCGAGCTGGCCGAGGTTGCGGACCGGCGGATAGAGGTAGCCGAGGAAGGCGGCGAAGGCGAGGAGCTGACCGAGGGTCATGCGGTCCGCGGAGATCTCCCAGACGCCCAGGCCGATCACGGCGAGCACGCAGAGGGTCTCCACGACCTCGACGAACTGGGCGTACATCTCGCTGAGCCGGGCGCCCCGCACGCTCGCCCGCAGCCAGGCGCGGGCCTCGGCGTCGAGGCGCTGCTCCTCGTCCCGGCGGCGGTTGTAGGCCTGGGTGAGGACGACGTTGCCGAGGGACTCCTCCACCACGGAGGTGATCGCGCCGTCGGCGACCCGCTCGTCCTGGGAGGCCGTCCTGATCCGGCCGGAGAAGCGGCGGGCGGCCAGCAGGAACAGGGGCGCGAGGACTAAGGTGGCAAGGGCCAGGTCCCAGCGCAGCCAGAACGCGGCGGCCGCGTAGAAGACGGCGGAGAAGGCGGCGGCGACGGTGCCGACGACACCGGACACGACCATCTGCTCGATGGCCTCGACGTCACCGGTGAGGCGTTCCACCAGGTCGCCCTGGCGGTGCTGCTGGAAGAAGTGCGGGGGCAGGTCCTGGACGTGCCGGAAGACCTTGGCGCGCAGGCGCAGGACGAATCTCTCGGCGGTCCAGGCGGCCAGCGAGTTGCCGAGGTAGCCGACGAGAGCACCCACCGCGGCGACCAGGAGCCAGGCGCCGGCCGGGCCCCAGAAGGCGGAGAGCGAACCGGCCTTGAGGGCGTTGTCGGTGAGGTCGGCGAAGAGCAGGATCGCGGCGGTCTCGGCGAGCGCGGACACCACCACGCACCCGATGATCAGCCAGAGCCACTTGCGGTCGCCGCGGGTCAGCGGCCAGAAACGGCGGAAGGCCGCACGGGCTTCTCTCATGGTCGGCAACTCCCTTCAGGGGCGGTCGGGGGGCGGACATGGCCGCGGCGGGGCCACCGGTACGACCACGCGTGACCGGTGACCCCGCCGCACGGCGTGTCTCAGTGCCTGTCGCCGACGGGGCGCTTGGGCTCCGGCTTCTTCGGAGCGGGCTTCTTCGGGGCCGGGGCGGGCTTGCGGTGCTTCTTGACCGGGACGATCTTGTGGAAGCTCATGGTGTGGTTCCTTTCCGTGGTGACGCGTGTCGCGGTGACATGTGTCGTGGTTCTGCAACAGTTTCTCTACCGACCTGCCGCAACAACCTGTGAATGAATGTGAATTACTTCTGTAAATGCTTGGTCAGCGCTCGTCGCCGATCGGTCGACGCTTCGGTTCCGGCTTCTTCGGAGCGGGCTTCTTCGGGGCCGGGGCGGGCTTGCGGTGCTTCTTGACCGGGACGATCTTATGGAAGCTCATGCTGTTCTCCTTCACTCTGTCGTCCGCGCCGTTCGCTTTCGACATGGAAAACATTACGGGACCCGAGCGCCCGAAAAAGCCATTTCCAGTGAGACCTCGATGAATTGCGGCTGAGATTAATTTTCAGAAGCAACCGGGAACCGAATGCCGTCTCACATAGGTTTTATCCACCAGATCCGGCAGGTCCAACAGGTCCGACAGAAAAGGGCCCGGTGCACGATCGTGATCCGGTTCGTCGCCGACGGTGCGAGCGGGGCGGTCGGCGAGGAGTTGGCCGTCATGAGGCGTAGGGACTTCGCTTGCGTGACTCCTCCCCTGGCTGGAGCCGGGGACTTCTCGTGCGCGTGGTGGCCGCACGAGACGCCGTGGAACTTCTCCTGTGCGGGCCGGTCCTCCTTCGCGGCGTGCCCGCATCCGGTCCGGCGCAGCCCAGGGTCAACGCGCGTAGCACATCAGGGTGTTCGTGCTTACGTCTCGGTTGCCGGTTGCCCTCCCCCTTGCCTTCTCCCGGTGCCCGCACTTTGCCGATCCGGCCCCGTACCCTCGTACGCATGACCAGCGACGACACCGCACGGCCGCCCATGTACTCCCGCTCCATCGACACCTTCTCCGCGCTCACCCCGGATCAGGCCGAGGCCGTACGGGAGCTGCTGGAGCAGGCCGCTCGGGCCGACGGCCAGCAGCCGGTGTCCGAGCAGGGCCGCCTCCAGCTCGGCGGCGGTGCCCGGGAGGGCGTCTCCCATCTGCTCCTCACCGCCGGCGGTGAACTCGTCGGCTACGCCCAGCTGGAGGACACCGATCCGGTGGAGGCGCCGGCCGCCGAACTGGTCGTCCACCCGGAGCACCGGGGCCACGGACACGGCCGCGCCCTGGGTTCGGCCCTGCTGGCCGCGTCCGGCAAGCGGCTGCGGGTGTGGGCGCACGGCGGCCACTCGGCGGCCCGCCACCTCGCGCAGGTCCTCGGCCTCACCCTGTTCCGCGAACTGCGGCAGATGCGCCGCCCGTTGACGGACCTGGACCTGCCGGACCCGAAGCTGCCCGACGGCGTCACCGTCCGCGCCTTCGTGCCCGGCCAGGACGACGCGGCCTGGCTCGCCGTCAACGCCGCCGCCTTCGCCCACCACCCGGAACAGGGCTCGCTGACCCAGCGCGACCTGGACGACCGCAAGGCCCAGCCCTGGTTCGACCCGGCCGGCTTCTTCCTCGCGGAGCGCGAGGGCGAACTGCTGGGCTTCCACTGGACGAAGGTCCACGACGCCGAACGCCTCGGCGAGGTCTACGTCCTCGGCGTCTCCCCCGCCGCCCAGGGCGGCGGCCTCGGCAAGTCCCTCACCACCATCGGCCTGCGCCACCTGGCCGACCGCGGCCTGCCGACGGCGATGCTGTACGTCGACGCCGACAACACCGCGGCGGTCGCGGTCTACGAACGCCTGGGCTTCACCACCCACGAGACGGACCTGATGTACCGCACGGAGACCTGAGGATCCCTCACCGGCCCGGCGGACGCCTGCGGCTGACCAGGTAGGCGGACCTGCAGGCAACGGCGACGGCCACCGCCGCGGCGAGCGCCTTGACGAGGGGCGCGGCGCCGCCGGCCAGGGTGGCCGCGGCGAGGCCGAGGACGACGGCGGCCGAGAGCCAGGGCATCGCCCTCTCGGCCGGGCCCCCGTCACGGAATGGGTTGTCCATGCCCGTCTCCTCTCCGCCCGCCACCGGTCGCCCCCATCATGCCCGCGTCAGCCCGCCGGGCAGTCGTCCGGCCCCGTCGGCGCCTTCACGCCGAGCAGGCGGGCCGCGTCGGCCGTCGTCGTGTGCGGGGAGACCAGCTGCCGCCAGTGGGACTTCACACGGGCCGCCACCGTGTCGTGCGGCTCGCGGAGCAGTTCGCGGACGACCTGGGTCTGCTGGGCCGAGACGGACATGCTGCCGCCGTCCGAGGTGCGGACCACGCCGGAGCCCTTGAGGCTGTCGTCGATGCGGAGGTGGCGGAAGGTGGTGGCGGGGGTGGAGTCGCCGGCGAGGGCCAGCCACATCGTCGTCACCCCGCGGGCGTCGCACATGTCCGCAGAGGCCTGTTCGCTGCCCGCGACCAGGACCCGGGCGACCCCGACCGCGAACTCGGGGACCCGGTTGCCGCCCCACTGGGTGCCCACCGTGACCGTGCCGGGGGTGGCGCTCGTCGGGAGGGTGGCGTCCGTGGTCAGGTCGCTGATCTCCTGGATGCGCTGACGGACGGTGAGCCGGGTCGTGGCCGCGGCACCGCCCGCCTCGGACCGGACCCGGTCGACCACCGACGCCCAGTCGACCGTCCAGCCCTTCCAGTCCGGGTACGCGCAGTAGCGGGAGCCGGCCCGCTCGACGCACGTCTGGAACTTCGCCGGGTGGTCCGCCTCCGCCTTCCGCGCGGCCCGCAGAGCGGCGGAGTCGCCCGGCGCCTGACCCACCGCGCCGGCCACCGCGGCCGCGAGGGCCACGGCGGTCGCCGCCTTCAGCACCCGGGCCCTGCTGCCGGCCACCCACATCGCGACGCACACCACCAGCATCGTGAGCCCCAGCAGATACAGCGCGTGCCAGCCCGCCGGACGGCCCAGCAGTTCGCCGGGGACCGGGGTGCCGCCGTTCTCCAGCACGGCCGGCCACAGCCAGTCCACGCCGTGGGCGCCCGAGCCGCCGGGCAGCAGGCTGGTGACGAACCCGAACCCGAGCAGGAGCAGCAGCGGGGCCGCCGGGTGGGGCAGGAGCCGGGCCAGCAGCACCCCGACCGCGCCGGCGAGCAGGACGGCCAGCGGGGCCACCGCCAGTTCGAAGACCGAGCCGTGGCCGACCGCGCCCGGCCGCAGCGCCGCCCAGGTGAACTGGACGCCGACCACCAGGGCCACGCCGAGCGCGAAGGGCACCACGGACAGCGCGTGGGCCAGCGTGCGGCGCGCGGTCGGCATCGCCAGCACCCCGAACTGCTCCTCCAGGCCCCGCCGCCGGTTGAGCAGCGCCGCCCGGTGCACGCACACCAGCAGGGCGACGGCGAACAGCTCGGGGCCGCCCTGGGTCGAGCGGTCCACGTCGTGCAGGACCGGGTACGCGTCCATGCCCTCGTCCCGGCCGAACAGGCCGTATCCGACGTAGGTCAGGTACAGCAGGCCGAAGAGCAGCATCGGGATCTGCAGGAGGAGCTGGCGGGCCTCGAAGGCGGCCAGCGCGCGGACGGACCCCCACGCGGTGGCGCGTTCGCTCCGCTCACGCCCGGCGGCCGCCGCCTCCGGCTCTTTCACGAGGACGCTCGTCATGCCGCGACCTCCGTGCTCTCGGCGTCGAGAACCAGCAGGTAGCCGTCCTCCAGGGTGGGTTCGAGCAGCTCGGCGCCGGTGGGCGGGTCGCCGACGTTGCGGAAGGCGCCGGTGCCGGTGCGCCAGCCGGCCCGCGCGCCCGGGGCGCGTTCCGTGCTGCTCCACACGCGTCCGGCCGCGCAGGCGGTCAGCTCGGCGGGGGTGCCGTCGAAGCGGACCCGGCCGCCGGCCAGCACGATCACCCGGTTGCAGAGCATCGCCACGTCCTCGGTCTGGTGGGTGGACAGCACCACCGTGCGGCCCTCCCCGGCCTCCGCGATCAGTTCCCGGAACCGCATGCGCTGTTCGGGATCGAGTCCGACCGTCGGCTCGTCCAGGACCAGGAACCGGGGGTCGCCGACGAGCGCGGCGGCCAGCGCGACCCGCTGCCGCATCCCGCCGGACAGCCGCTTGATCCGGGTGCCGCGCACGTCGGCCAGACCGACCTGGTCGAGGACGCGGCGCACCTCGCGGTGGCGGCCGCCGCGGTCGGTGAGTTCCTTGAGGACGGCCACGTAGTCGACGAACTCGAAGGCCGTGAAGTCCGGGTGGAAGCCGGGGGTCTGCGGGAGGTAGCCGAGCGTGCGGCGGACCGCGAGCCGGCCGGACGGGGTGGCCGGGTCCGCGCCGTACACCGTGAAGGCGCCGGCATCCGGCGGTACGGCGGTGGCGAGGACCTTCAGCAGGGTGGTCTTCCCGGCGCCGTTGGGGCCGAGCAGGCCGGTGACGCCGTCCGTCAGGGACAGGGTGACGCCGTCGAGCGCCGGGGTGCCGCCGTGGCGCACGGTGAGGCCGACGGCGGAGACAGTGGTGGGCAACGTGGGACTCCAGCTGGGGCTGTCGGTCAGTAGGGTTTGGCGTCGAAGCGGTCCCGCACCTGGTGCAGGACGAGTGTGGCCAGCGCGGCGAGCGCCGCCGCCACCGACTGCCCGGCCGTGGTGAACGCGGCCGGTGTGCCGGTCGGGTGCAGCGCCGCCACCGCCATCAGGACGGTCCACGCCCCGCCGACCAGGCCGGGGCCGAGCACCGGGCCCAGCCTGGCGGAGAGGGCGAGGCCGGCCGCGGTGAGCGCGAGGGCGGGCAGCAGCCAGCCGAAGGCGAGCAGCCCGTAGCCGGGCAGGGCCAGCGCGGCCAGGCAGTTGAAGCCGAGGGAGGCGGTCAGTGCGGCCACCGTGCGGATCATCAGCAGCCGGAAGCCGTGCGTCGGGGCGACCGCGGCGATCTCGTACGTCGGGTCGAGGACCGGTCCGTACGACAGGGCCACCGCGCCCAGCGGAAGCAGCGGGGCCAGGGCCAGGAACAGCGCCGGCGCGTCCACCGCGTGGACCACGAGGACCGTCGCCGCCAGCACGCAGGCCACCGACGCCAGCCAGGAGCGGCGCAGCACCGGGGTCGCGGTGAGCAGCTGCGCGGTGTGGTCGGCGACCCCGAGGCGGACCAGGAACCGGTGGCCCAACCCTGGGCGCGGCGCGTCCAGTTCGGCGTCCAGGCGCTCCCAGCCGGCGTCCAGCGCGAGCGGGTCGGACACCGCCGCGAGCACCGCGCGGCAGTCGGCGCAGGAACCGACGTGGGTGTCGGCCGACCACAGCCGCGGCGGCGCCAGCTCCCCGCGTGCGTAGGCCCGCAGATCGTCCTGAGACACATGCCAGGTCATGCCAGTTCCTCCCGCAGCTGCTTGCGCGCCCGCATCGCGCGGGTCTTGACCGTCCCCGGCGGGATGCCGAGCAGGACCGCCGCCTCCCGGGTGGTCAGTCCGTCGATCACCGTCGCCTGGAGCACCGCCCGCAGTTCGGGCGAGAGCCGGACCAGGGCCCCGGCGAGGTCCCCGTGCTCCACCCCCGCGAGCACGCGTTCCTCCGCCGAGGCCTCGTCCCGGTGCCGCAGCCGGGCCAGCGCCTGCCGCAGCCGGCCGCGGGCGCCGTCGCCGCGCACCGCGTCGATCAGCCGCCGCGACCCGATGCGCCACAGCCACCCGGCCGCGTCGGCGGGCACCCCGTCCTCGGTGGTCTCCCGGTATCGGGCGGTCCCCCGCCACACCGCGAGGAAGGTCTCCTGCACGACGTCGTCGACCACGGACGGGTCCGCGCACCGGCCGCGCAGCCGCGCGGTCAGCCACGGGGCGTACCGCCGGTACAGCTCCTCGAAGGCGCGCCGGTCCGCGTCCGCGGCAATGGCCCGCAGCAGCTCCCCGTCGCTTCTCGTTCCGCTCACATCCCCTCATCGCACCGGCCCCGCCGATCGGTTCACGGGACCGGCCTTGACTTTCCGGACGGCCTTCCACCACCCTTTCACTACTTAATTAGTGAAAGGGTGGTTGTACGGGTGGTCGAGTACCGCATCGACCGGCGCTCCGGCGTCGCCACCTACGTCCAGATCGTCCAGCAGACCAAGCAGGCCCTTCGCCTGGGCCACCTCCAGCCGGGAGACAGACTGCCGACCGCACGCGAGGTGGTCGAGGCCACCGCCATCAACCCCAACACGGTCCTGAAGGCCTACCGGGAGCTGGAGCGCGAGGGGCTGGTCGAGGCCCGGCGAGGCCTCGGCACCTTCGTGAAGCGCTCCCTGGGCACCGCCCCGGCCGAGTCCCCGCTCCACGGGGAGCTGGACGCCTGGGCCGACCGGGCCCGCGCGGCCGGCCTGGACCGCGACGACGTGGCCGCGCTCTTCACCGCCGTCCTCGAGAAGCACTTCCAAGGAGAGAGTTCATGACCGACACCGCGATAGCGGCGGCCGCGCTCGGCAAGCGGTTCGGCCGGCGCGGAGGCTGGGCGCTGCGGGACTGCGCCTTCCGGCTGCCCGCCGGGCGGGTCTGTGCCGTCGTCGGCCCCAACGGAGCGGGCAAGTCCACGCTCCTCGCGCTCGCCGCCGGCCTGCTGGGCGCCACCGAGGGAGTGCTGACCGTCCTCGGCACCACCCCGGCAAAGGCCCGCGCCCGGGTCGGTTACGTAGCCCAGGACAAGCCGCTCTACCCGCAGCTCACGGTCGCCGAGACCCTGCGGATGGGCGCCGACCTCAACCCGGGGCGCTGGGACGCGGCGGCCGCGGAGCACATCGTGGCCGCCGGCGACCTGGACCCCAAGGCCAAGGTCCGCGCGCTCTCCGGCGGCCAGCGCACCCGGGTCGCGCTCGCCCTCGCCCTCGGCAAGCGGCCCGAACTGCTCCTGCTGGACGAGCCGATGGCCGACCTCGACCCGCTCGCCCGGCACGAGCTGATGGGCGTGCTGATGGTGCAGGCCGCCCAGCACGGCACCACCATCGCGATGTCCTCGCACGTGGTCGCCGAACTGGAGGAGTCCTGCGACCACCTGCTGCTGATCGGCGGCGGCCGGGTCCGGCTGGCGGGCGAGATCGACGACCTGCTGGCCGCCCACACCCGGGTCGCCGCGGCCGCGGACACCGACCTCGCCCCGCACACCGTCGTGGAGTCCCGGGCCACCGGCCGTCAGCTCAGCGCCCTCATCCGCCCGGCCGGCGCGCTCCCCGGCGAGTGGCGCACCGAGACCCCCTCCCTGGAGGAACTGGTCCTCGGCCACCTCCGCAACCCCCAGGCCCCGGCGCTGGCCCCGACCGAGGAGGCCGTCGCGTGACCGCCCTGTCCGCACCCGGACCCTCGCCCTCGCCCTCGCCCGCACCCTCGTCGGCCGCCGCGGTCAGGCCGCGCCTGGCCCGCTGGGTGCTGCGGCTGCACCGCCCCGCGCTGTACACCTGGACAGCCCTCGTCGTCCTCACCACCGTCCTGCTCCTGCTGCTGCGCGGCCCGTTCACCGACGCGGCGGCCGAGGGCTGGCGGCAGTTCGACGCCTGCGGGTTCCACCCCAGGTGCGGCTACGACCAGGCCGCGATCCTGCGCTACAAGGACTGGTACAACTACGCCACCCTGGCCATGTCCGCCGTGCCCTTCCTGACCGCCGCCTGGGCGGGCGGCGCCCTCTTCGGCAGGGAACTGGAGTCGGGGACGGCCCGGCTGGCCTGGGCGCAGTCCAGCAGCCCGGTCCGCTGGCTGACGGTCCGGCTGGCGGTCCCGGCAGCCGTCGTCACGGCGGGTTCGGCCCTGCTGGTCTGGCTGCACCACCAGGCCTGGAGCGCGGGCAGGGGCCGGGTCGACACCCTCAAGCAGTGGTACGACATCTGGACCTTCCACACCAACGGCCCCACCCTCGTCGCCCTCGCCCTGGCCGGCCTCGCGGCGGGCGCGCTGACCGGCCTGCTGTGCCGGCGGGCACTGCCCGCCCTGGCCCTCGGCCTCCTGCTGACCGGCGCGATCTGGGTCGCGGTCCAGCGGCTGACGCCCCGGCTGTGGCCGCCCGTCACCCGGCTCAGCACCCTCCGCCAGGGATACACCGGCGCCGGGCTCGACGTCGCCTCGGGCCTGGTGACCCCGACCGGCGCGCACGTCCCCGACACCGGCTGCGCCTGGTACCTCGACCAGGGGTGCGGGGCGAGGGTGGACGCGGTCGGGTACTTCCACACCTACCACCCCTACTCCCACTACTGGCCGCTCCAGCTGACCACCACGGCCCTGATCCTCACCGTGACGGCCCTGCTGACCGCGGCCTGCTTCCTGCTGCTGCGCCGCCTGACCGGAAAGGCGGTCACCCGATGAGCGCCCTGCCCCTGACCGGCGGCGGCCTGTCCCGGACCGTGCTGCGGCTGCACCGGGCCGCCCTGCTGAGCTGGGCCGGGTTCGTGGCGGCCGTGAGCGGCTGGCTGGTGTGGCTGACCGAGGTCCCCGCCAAGGACCCGGAGCTTCGGGGACTGTCCTGCCTCGGTTCCTGCAACCGTCCCCTCCCGCTCCCGTACCCGACCCAGATGTACTGGGCCGCCACCCTGATCAGCTACGCCTTCGTCGCCGTCGCCGCGTTCGCGGGCAGCGCCCTGGTCGGCCGGGAACTGGAGTCGGGGACCGCCGGCCTGGCATGGACCCAGGGCGTCACCCCGACGCGCTGGCTGACCGCCAAACTGGCGCTGCCCGCCCTCGCGCTGACGGCGGGTGCCTCGGCCCTGGTCCTGGTCTTCCGCTGGGCCTTCGCCGCCCGTCCCGGCCTGCTGTGGACCGAGGACTGGACCGCCGCCCCCGTGTTCGTGGCGCGCGGCCCGCTGGCGGTGGCCTACGCCCTGTGCGCGCTCGCCGTCGGCACCCTCACCGCGCTGCTGCTGCGCCGCACGCTGGCCGCCCTCGGGGCCGCCGCCGGGGCGATGTGGGTCCTCGACACCGTGCTGACGTACTGCCGCCCGCACCTGTGGCCCGCCCGCACCCGGACCGGGGCGCACGCCTTCGATCTCCCGGACAGCGTCTGGCTGGTGAGCGAGGGCTCGAACGGCCACGGCGACTTCGCCACCTACCACCCCGTCTCCCACTACTGGCCCCTGCACCTCACCGAGACCGCGATCGTCCTCACCGTCGCCGTCCTGGCCGCCCTCCTGTCCTTCCGCCTCCTCAAGCACCGCACCGGGGCGCCCCTCTGAGGAGGGCGCGGGCCGCCGCGCCGGGCAGCCACGGGTGCACCGCGGGCGGGTCGACGGGCGGGTTCCGCCTCTTGCGCCCGACGGCCCGCTGCGGGACCGTCGGCCCGTGCCTCCCCCGGACGGCGGAAGGACGTACGGTGGCGGGGAAGCTCGTACGGGATCGTCGCTTTCGTGATCCTCCGCGCCCGCCCCGGCTGGTCACGGACGTCCGCGAGCCGCTCCCCGCTATCCCGCACGCCATGTCTTCGTAACCATTGGTTCAGACGGACTTGCGACGCTCAGCCAATGAAGCCCGCCGTGCCAGAACCTTCGCCACCCCCCGAGGGGTTCGCGGGGAACGGGGTCGTCCAGCTCCCACCCGCGCGTTCCGACGCGCCTGTGACGCCCCGGGCGCGGAAGAATGGGGGCATGAGTCAGCAGAACGCCCAGGCAGAGGTCCAGCACGCCCAGCCCTCCGTGGGCTCCATCGCCGCGCACCGCCCGCACACCGTGGCCGCCGCGGTCTCCGACCTGGAACCCGACATCGACGCCGACCTCGACGCGTACGAGGAGTCGCAGGCCGACGGGGCCCGGCTGCCCCAGGGGCGCTTCCTCGACCGGGAGCGCAGCTGGCTCGCGTTCAACGAGCGGGTGCTGGAGCTCGCCGAGGACCCGAACACGCCGCTGCTGGAGCGGGCGAACTTCCTGGCGATCTTCGCGAGCAACCTGGACGAGTTCTTCATGGTCCGGGTGGCAGGCCTCAAGCGCCGGATAGCCACCGGTGTGGCCACCCGGTCCGCCTCCGGGCTGCAGCCGCGCGAGGTGCTGGAGATGATCTGGGCCCGCTCGCGCGAACTGATGGCACGGCACGCCGCCTGCTACCACGAGGACGTCGCCCCCGCACTCGCGGAGGAGGGCATCCACCTGGTCCGTTGGAGCGAGCTGCTGGAGAAGGAGCAGGCGCGGCTCTTCACGCTCTTCCGGCACCAGATCTTCCCGGTGCTGACCCCGCTGGCGGTCGACCCGGCGCACCCCTTCCCGTACATCTCGGGCCTCTCCCTGAACCTGGCCGTGGTGGTCCGCAACCCGGTCAGCGGACACAAGCACTTCGCCCGGGTCAAGGTGCCGCCGTCGCTGTCCCGCTTCCTGGAGAGCTCCCCGGGCCGGTACGTCCCGATCGAGGACGTCATCGCCGCCCACCTGGAGGAGCTGTTCCCGGGCATGGAGGTCGTGGAGCACCACGCCTTCCGGCTGACGAGGAACGAGGACCTGGAGGTCGAGGAGGACGACGCGGAGAACCTGCTCAAGGCCCTGGAGAAGGAGCTCATGCGGCGCCGCTTCGGGCCGCCGGTGCGCCTGGAGGTCGAGGAGTCCGTCGACCGCGAGGTCCTCGACCTCCTGGTCCGGGAACTGAAGATCTCCGAGGCCGAGGTCTACCCGCTGCCCGGCCCGCTCGACCTGACCGGGCTGTTCCGCATCGCGAGCCTGGACCGGCCGGAGCTGAAGTACCGCAAGTTCATCGCCGGCACCCACCGGGACCTCGCCGAGGTGGAGTCCGCCTCCGCGCCCGACATCTTCGCCGCCCTGCGCGAGCGGGACGTGCTGCTGCACCACCCGTACGACAGCTTCTCCACCTCCGTGCAGGCCTTCATCGAACAGGCCGCCGACGACCCCGACGTCCTCGCGATCAAGCAGACCCTGTACCGGACCTCCGGCGACTCCCCGATCGTCAACGCGCTCATCGACGCCGCCGAGGCCGGCAAGCAGGTCCTCGTGCTGGTCGAGATCAAGGCCCGCTTCGACGAGCACGCCAACATCAAGTGGGCCAAGCGCCTGGAAGAGGCCGGCTGCCATGTCGTCTACGGCCTGGTCGGGCTCAAGACCCACTGCAAGCTCTCCCTGGTGGTCCGCCAGGAGGGCGAGACGCTGCGCCGCTACAGCCACGTCGGCACCGGCAACTACCACCCGAAGACGGCGAGACTGTACGAGGACCTCGGCCTGCTGACCGCCGACCCGCAGGTGGGCGCCGACCTGTCCGACCTGTTCAACCGCCTCTCCGGCTACTCCCGCCGGGAGACGTACCGCCGCCTGCTGGTGGCCCCCAAGTCGCTGCGCGACGGCCTGATCGCGCGTATCGAGAAGGAAATACAGCACCACAAGGCCGGACGCCCCGCGTTCGTCCGCATCAAGGTCAACTCGATGGTCGACGAGGCGATCATCGACGCCCTGTACCGCGCGTCCATGGCGGGCGTGCCGGTGGACATCTGGGTGCGCGGCATCTGCGCGATACGGCCGGGCGTCACCGGCCTGTCGGAGAACGTCCGGGTCCGCTCGGTCCTCGGCCGCTTCCTGGAGCACTCCCGGGTCTTCGCCTTCGGCAACGGCGGCGAGCCCGAGGTGTGGATCGGCAGCGCCGACATGATGCACCGCAACCTCGACCGCCGGATAGAGGCCCTGGTCCGGGTCACCGACCCGGCCCACCGGTCCGCGCTCAACCGGTTCCTCGAAAGCGGCATGTCCGACTCCACCTCCTCCTGGCACCTGGGCCCGGACGGCGAATGGACCCGGCACGCGACCGACGCCGACGGGCAGCCGCTGCGCAACATCCAGGAGATGCTCATAGACGCCCGGAGGCGCCGGCGTGGCACAGCAACACCTTGACCCGACGGACCCCACGACCCGGGCCGTGACCGGGGAAGCCCTCGCGGGCTACCTGCGCGCCCAGGCCACGGAGTTCCTCCGCGCGCTGCGCCTGCACCGGGAGACCGGGACGGCGAGCGCGGCGGAGGAGTCCGTCGACGCGGCCCGCGCCCTGCGCCGCTCGGCCCGGCGCATCAGCGGCAGCCTGCACACCTTCCGACCGCTCCTGGACACCGACTGGTCCGAGGAGATCCGGCCCGAACTGGCCTGGCTGTCAGGCACGTTGGGCCTGGAGCACGCCTACGAGGCCCGGCTGGAGCGCCTGTTGCTGGCGCTGCACCGCCTCTCCGGGTCGACGGCCCTGCCCGCCCAGGCCACTTCGGAGGCGGTGGCCGAGCGCGGCACCCTCACCGTCGGCGCGGCCAAGGCGGGCGCCCTCCTGGACCGCCAGCTCACCCTCGCCCGCACCCGCGCCCACTCCACCGCCCTCCAGGCGCTCGGCTCCTCCCGCTTCCACGCGGTCGCCGACAAGGTCGCGGTGCTGGCCAGCGAGGTCCCGCTGACGGCCGCGGCGCCCGCCACCGACCTGCGCCCGCAGGCGGCGGCGGCCGAGGAACGCCTCACCGACGCCATCGCCGCGCTCCCCCTGGTCACCGCGGGCCACCCCTACAACGCGGAGGCCCTGGTCCACGGCCTGTCCCCGGACCCGTCCCCGCATCCCCAGGACGGCCCCTGGCACCAGGTCCGGCTCCTGCTGCGCCTGCACCGCTACGCCCGCGAGGTGATGTGCGGCCAGGGCGCGCCGGCGGACGTACGGCTGCTCGCAGCCGGCCAGGCCCTGAACCGGCACCGGGACGCCTCGGAAGCGGCCGCGGCGGCCGCCGCCGCGGCCCGCACCCCGCGGATCGCCCCCGCGACGGCCTACGCCCTCGGCGTCCTCCACGCCGACCAGCGGCACGAGGTGGAGGCGGCCCGGTTCGCGTTCCAGCAGGCCTGGCAGAAGCAGCGGGTGGAGGCCGTGTGAGCGACACCCCGGTCCAGGCGGCGGGCTGCGTCCTGTGGCGCCGCTCGCCGGTCGACGGTGACCTGGAGGTCTGCCTCGTCCACCGCCCCAAGTACGACGACTGGTCCCACCCGAAGGGCAAGCTCAAGCGCGGCGAGGACGCGGTCACCGGCGCGTTGCGCGAGGTCGAGGAGGAAACCGGTTACACGGCGGCCCTCGGCAGCGAGCTGTCCACCGTCCACTACTACGCCAACGGCCGTCCCAAGGAGGTCCGTTACTGGGCCGGCGAAGCGGGAGAAGGCCACTTCACCCCGAACCACGAGGTCGACCGCATCCTGTGGCTGAGCCCACCCCAGGCACGAAGCCGCTTGACACAGCCGAGGGACGCCGAACTGGTGACCGAACTCCTGGCGTCACTCGACAACACGCAGTAGATCAGCGCTCCATCAGGGGCGGAAGGGCGGGGGGGACTGCGCCCCGTCAGGGGCGCTGGGGGGTACCCCCGCCGAAGGCTGGGGGGAGGAACTGCGCGACGAGCCTCCACCGGCCCGCAGCCGACCACAGAACCACAGCTCAGCTCAGGGCCGCTGACCGGCCTTGTCCACGACGGCGATCTCCAACTCCGCCTCGCTGGACAGCAACGTCCCCGCCCTCCCGTACGACCGGTCCTTGATCAGGTAGCTGCGGGACCCGAGGAACGAGTAGTCCTCCTTGTCGAAGACCCACTCGGTCCGCACCCCGTAGCGCGTGTCGTCACGGGCGATCCCGAGCCCCCGCCGTCCGATCGCGTCGCGCGCCTGCGGGGCCGCAGTGACACCGGGGATCTTCGCCGCGGCCCGGTAGAGCGCGGCGGCCGTGGCCGGCGGCATCATCCCGCCGAGCAGGGACCCGATCTGCTCGAACACCGCCTGGTCCCGTCCCCGGCCCTCGGCGAACGGGGTGTGCGCGTACAGGTAGGTCAGCAGCTTGTCGGGGTCGGTGGGCAGCGCACTGAACCAGCCGTAGGTGGGCCGGCCGAGCCCGGCCGGGGTGCCGTCGGTGTCCCCGAGCTCGGCGTTGACCGGCAGGGTCTCACCGTCCTCCCGGACCAGCCCGAGCCTGTGCAGGGGACCCGGTTCCTGGGCGATCCACGTCTCCCGTTCCCGCAGAGGGTCGAGGACGGCCTTCCCGCTGGTCAGATCGGCCCCCTGGGCCTTCTCCCGGGTGTAGACGAACTGGTCGTCCCGCACCCGGGGCACGGTGCGGTCCCCGGCGGCGTCGGAGATCCGGCCCAGGAGGGCCGCGGCGGGCCGCATGTCCGTGGCCACGCCGTGCGCGGTGGCGCCGGAGTGCTCCCGGGCGCCGCCGTTCAGGGCGACTCCTGCGGCCAGCGCGGCGGCCAGGGTCAGGGCGGTCGCCGGAGCCAGCAGCGCGGGCCGCAGCAGCCGGCGGCCGGAACGGGTACGGGTGACCCGCTCCCGGCCGGTCCCCCGGCCGGTCTCCCGGGCGATGGCGATGTCCTGGTCGATGCGGTGCATCAGCAGTTCCTTGTGACGATGGTGCTGCTCGCGCGGAAGGTCCTGGTCGGCCAGGGTCGGCAGCAGGCGGGCGATCTCCTCGCGGTCGCCGTCGTTCATGTGAGCTCCTTCCGTACGGGCAGGGCCGCGATCGCGGCCGCACTTGTCATCTCTCCACGGTCGGCGGGCAGTTCCGTGTTCTCCTCGGCGAGCCGGGCGAGTTTCCGGCGGGCCCGCGAAAGCCGGGACCGCACGGTGCCGATGGCGATGCCCAGGGCCTCGGCCGTCTCGCGGTAGTCCAGACCGGACCACACGCACAGGGCCAGCACCTCGCGTTCCTGGCGCCGCAGCCGGCCCAGGGCGGCCTGCACGGCCTGCAGGCGCCGTGCGTCGTCGATGCGCCCGACCGTCCGGGGCGCGAAGTCCTCCTCCGCCGGCGGCTGCGGCTGGCGTGCCAGGAACAGCTGGCGTCTGCGCTGCCCGCGGCGGGCGTTGTCCGCCTTGTGGGTGGCGATGCCCAGCAGCCAGGGCAGCAGCGAGCCGCCGTCCTCCAGCACCCGGTCGCGGGTCCGCCAGGCGGTCAGGAAGGTTTCGGACATGATCTCTTCGGCTGTCGACCAGTCGCCGGTCAGCCGCAGCCCGTGGTTGTAGACGGCGCGGGCGAACTCCTCGTACAGCTGGGCGAACGCCTCACGGTCCCCCTCGCGCACGCGGCGGCGCACCTCGTTCTCTGAGTCCCTCACGACCACTTCTCTCCACGGCACCCGGGGAGTTCCTGTGGCCTGTGTCACCCAGCCGCGCCGGACGGGACCTGCCTCACCCGCCGGTCACGTGCCCCTCCGCATCGGTCCGCGCAAGGCTTCTCGCCCTCCTGGCCGGCCCCCGCCACCCACACGTGCACCGCGCGAAACAGAACCGCCCTTGTTCAACGGTGCTCGCATTGTGTCCCGACCCCTGCAGGACCCGCCCGGAACCGTCTTCCTGCGCCACACCGACAACGCTACCCACGCCGGGTAAAGCCCAGGCATGCGTGACGGCCCCACCCACCCCTCGTTAAGCGGAACGACGCGGGACCCGTGACGGACGTACCGGCTGGGGGTAGGCAGGCGATGGAACGGCGGCAGCACTGGCGCGCTGGAATGACGGCCGTCACCGTAGGACTCGTGGTCGGCCTCGGCGCATGTGCCACCGGCTGCGGCGGCGCCACGGCGGAAGGCGCCAGCGGCACCCCCGGCGACAACCCCCTCGCCCTCCTGAAGCGCACGGCGGACACCCTGCGCGCCACCCGCACCTCTCAGGCGACGACCTCCATGGAGATGGCCGCCGGCGGCACCCGCGTCACCATCCGCGGCACGGGCGTCTACGACTACGACCGCCAGCTCGGCAGACTCACGGTCGTCCTCCCGCAGGACCCCGCCGGCGCCTCCGAGCACCGCCCGATCACCGAACTCCTCGCCCCGGGCGCGCTGTTCATGAAGAACCGGGGCGCCGGGGTGCCCGCCGACAAATGGGTCCGGGTGGAGACCGCGACCCTCTCCGACGGCAACCTGGTCACCGGCGGCGCGACCGACCCGTTCGCCGCGGCCGAGCTGCTGCGCGGCACGCGCTCCGCGACGTACCTGGGGAAGACCGAGCTCGCCGGGACCGAGGTCCGGCACTTCCGCGGCATCGCCGACCTGGCGGCCGCGGCCCGCTCTGCCTCCGCCGGCAACAGGGCCGCCCTGGCATCCGCGGCGAAAGGGTTCGCCACCGCCGAGGTCCCGTTCGACGTCTACCTCGACGACCAGGGCCGGATCCGGAAGCTCCGGCAGCGGTTCAGCTTCGTCAACGACAGCGGCAAGGGCACCGTGGCGGTCGCCTCGACGACTCAACTGTACGGTTTCGGCACCCCGGTGGACGTGAAACTGCCCCGCTCCGCGGACATCTACGCGGGCCGGATCGCCGAAAACCAGCCGACGCACTAGTCCGGGAACCATGTCGTACAACCTGTGAACTAGCCCGTCCGTGCCATGCGCGTTGTGTAGACCGCTGCCTACTCTAGAGAGTCGGTGACGGCAGAGAAGAGGTGATGCACGTGGCTCCGGTCGGCGGTACGGCAGTTCAGGACCACGTGGCCCTCGCCGAGATCGAGCTGTGCGGAGAACTGATCATCGCGGCGTCGGCCGCCGAGGACCGGCTCAGCCTGGAGAGCATCGACGAGGTGCTGCGCGTGGGCGAGGAGCACGAGACCCACTGATTCAGGCCAGGCAGCCAGGCCGGGCCCGCCCCGGTCACGTCGGGTCGGGTCAGGTCCGCAGCATGCGGGCGATGGCCTGGGTGGCCTCCTCGACCTTGGTGTCGATCTCGTCCCCGCCCTTGACCGCCGCATCGGCGACGCAGTGCCGCAGGTGCTCCTCCAGCAGTTGCAGGGCGAAGGACTGCAGGGCCTTGGTGGACGCCGAGACCTGGGTGAGTATGTCGATGCAGTAGGTGTCCTCGTCGACCATCCGCTGCAGACCCCGGATCTGCCCCTCGATCCGGCGCAGCCGCTTGAGGTGCTCGTCCTTCTGCTTGTGGTAGCCGTGCGTGGTCGCCGCTGACGCACCGCTTCCGGAGGGTGTCGTGGCGCCGGCCTCGGTGGTCGTCATCGCGTCCTCCGCATCATGGATTCATATACCCCTGGTGGGTATATGGTAACGAACTCTGCTGGGTATAGGGCCCTCGGGAAGCCCCCTTGCTGATCACCGTGGCCGATGAGCGAAACTGGACGGCGGCCCATTAGCCGTGGCCGGATGATGCGCTTAGCATCACCCTGACCGAAACCCATGCTTACCGAGGACCCCAAGTGCGCTTTCGTCTGACCCCCAGGGAGACGAGCTTCTACGACATGTTCGCCGCCTCCGCGGACAACATCGTCACGGGCTCGAAACTCCTGATGGAACTGCTCGGGGCGGACGCGTCTGCCCGAGCCGAGATCGCGGAGCGTATGCGGGCAGCGGAACACGCAGGTGACGACGCCACACACGCGATCTTCCACCAGCTGAACTCCTCGTTCATCACGCCCTTCGACCGCGAGGACATCTACACCCTCGCGTCCTCCCTCGACGACATCATGGACTTCATGGAGGAGGCCGTCGACCTGGTCGTCCTCTACAACGTCGAGGAACTGCCGAAGGGCGTCGAGCAGCAGATCGAGGTGCTGGCGCGGGCCGCCGACCTGACGGCCGAGGCGATGCCCCACCTGCGCACGCTGGACAACCTCACCGAGTACTGGATCGAGGTGAACCGCCTGGAGAACCAGGCGGACCAGATCCATCGCAAGCTTCTCGCCCACCTCTTCAACGGCAAGTACGACGCGATCGAGGTGCTGAAGCTCAAGCAGATCGTGGACGTCCTGGAAGAGGCGGCGGACGCGTTCGAGCACGTGGCGAACACGGTGGAGACCATCGCCGTCAAGGAGTCCTGAGCCGTCGATGGACACCTTCGCGCTCATCGTGACCATCATGGTCGCGCTCTTCTTCACGTACACGAACGGCTTCCACGACTCGGCGAACGCGATCGCCACCTCGGTCTCCACCCGGGCCCTGACGCCGCGCGCGGCCCTGGCGATGGCGGCTGTGATGAATCTCGCGGGCGCCTTCCTGGGCTCCGGGGTCGCCAAGACGGTCAGCGAGGGCCTGATCGAGACGCCCAAGGGCGCCACCGGCATGGGCATCCTGTTCGCCGCGCTGGTCGGCGCGATCGTATGGAACCTCGTCACCTGGTACTTCGGCCTGCCCTCGTCCTCCTCGCACGCGCTGTTCGGCGGCCTGGTGGGCGCGGCACTGGCCGGCGGCACGACCGTCCTGTGGCACGGCGTCCTCGACAAGATCATCATCCCGATGTTCCTGTCGCCGGTCGTCGGCCTGATCCTCGGCTACCTGGTCATGACGGCGATCATGTGGCTGTTCCGCCGCTCCAACCCGCACAAGACGAAGCGGGGCTTCCGGATAGCGCAGACCGTCTCGGCGGCCGGCATGGCCCTCGGTCACGGTCTCCAGGACGCCCAGAAGACGATGGGTGTCGTCGTGATGGCCCTGGTGATCTCCGGCCACGAGACGTACGGCGACCCGATCCCGGCGTGGGTGAAGATCATCTGCGCGCTGATGCTCTCCCTCGGCACCTACGCCGGCGGCTGGCGCATCATGCGCACCCTCGGCCGCAAGATCATCGAACTCGACCCCCCGCAGGGCTTCGCGGCCGAGGCCACCGGCGCGTCGATCATGTTCACCACGGCGTACCTGTTCAAGGCGCCGATCTCCACGACCCACGTCATCACCTCGGCGATCATGGGCGTCGGCGCGACGAAGCGGGTGAACGCGGTCCGCTGGGGCGTGGCCAAGAACATCGTCCTCGGCTGGTTCATCACGATGCCGGCGGCGGCCCTGGTGGCGGCAACGGCCTACGGCATCGTGCACCTCGCGTTCCTGTAACCGCTTGGCCCACCCACCCACCCGACTCGGTCGGTGAAAAGCCCAGGTCGAAACACCCCGAACGCGAACCCCCGACCGCACCCCACCAGCGGCACGAGGAACCACACGACCGGCCACACCCCACCCGCACCCGAACCCCAACAGCACCCCCCCTAGGGGCGCGAGGAACCGCGCGACCAGCCACACCGCACCCGCCCCACGCCAGCCCCACCCACGGAAGCCTTCCGGGACCCGGTCCACTCAACGCCCCCGAAAGGGGCGCGAGGAACTGCGCGACCAGCCACAACCCACCCGCAGCCGCCGTACGACAGTGCCCCCCACCCCGTCCGCGCCCACCCAGGCCCGCGGCCGTCGTCGCACGGCGCCACCCACCCTCGGCCTCACCCCTCTCGGGCAGTCGGGCAGGCACGGAAACGCAGGCGGGCCCGCCCCCGGGAGCCAGGGGCGGGCCCTTTGCGTCCTCGCGGTGGCACCGCCATGCAGCACCGCGAGGGGTCGGTGGGCACCTCGGCTCAGCCGAAGCGGCCGGAGATGTAGTCCTCCGTGGCCTGGACCGACGGGTTGGAGAAGATGCGCTCCGTCTCGTCGATCTCGATCAGCTTGCCGGGCTGGCCGACGGCGGCGAGGTTGAAGAACGCCGTGCGGTCGGAGACACGCGCCGCCTGCTGCATGTTGTGCGTCACGATGACGATCGTGAAGCGCTCCTTCAGCTCACCGATCAGGTCCTCGATCGCCAGCGTCGAGATGGGGTCGAGCGCCGAGCACGGCTCGTCCATGAGCAGCACCTTCGGCTCGACCGCGATCGCGCGGGCGATGCACAGACGCTGCTGCTGACCACCGGAGAGACCGGAACCCGGCTTGTTCAGGCGGTCCTTGACCTCGTTCCAGAGGTTGGCACCCTTGAGCGACTTCTCGACGATGTCGGTCAGCTCGCTCTTCTTGAAGTTGCCGTTCAGCTTCAGACCCGCCGCCACGTTGTCGAAGATCGACATCGTGGGGAAGGGGTTGGGGCGCTGGAAGACCATGCCGATCTCGCGGCGCACCGACACCGGGTCGATACCGGCGCCGTACAGGTTCTCGTCGTCGAGGAGGACCTTGCCCTCGACACGGCCGCCGGGGGTGACCTCGTGCATGCGGTTGAGCGTGCGCAGGAACGTCGACTTGCCGCAGCCGGAGGGGCCGATGAACGCCGTGACGGTGCGCGGCTCGATGTTCATCGAGATGTCGTCGATGGCCTTGTGGGAGCCGTAGTAGGCGGTGAGCCCGCTCACGTCGATTCGCTTGGACATTACTTCTTCACTTCCAGGAGTCGGTCGCTGTCGGCCGGTCAGCGACCGGTCTTGGGGGCCTTCCAGCGGGCGATGCCGCGGGCCACCAGGTTCAGGATCATCACGAAGGCGATCAGCGTGAGCGAGGCCGCCCAGGCACGGTCGTACGCCGCGTTGGCACCGGCGCTGTTCGCGTACTGCTGGTAGATGAACAGCGGCAGCGACGACTGCGCACCCTCGAAGGGGTTGTTGTTGATGAACGGGTTGCCGAACACCAGCAGCAGCACCGGCGCGGTCTCACCCGCGATACGGGCGATGGCCAGCATGACACCGGTCGTGATGCCGCCGATGGAGGTCGGCAGGACCACCTTCAGGATGGTGCGCCACTTGGGCACGCCGAGCGCCAGCGACGCCTCGCGCAGCTCGTTCGGGACGAGCTTGAGCATCTCCTCGGTGGAGCGCACGACCACCGGCATCATCAGGATGGCCAGGGCCAGCGATCCGGCGAAGCCGAAGGGCTGCATGTCGAAGATCAGCATGAGGCTGAGGATGAACAGACCCGCGACGATCGACGGGATACCGGTCATCACGTCCACGAAGAAGGTGACGGCCTTGGCGAGGCGGCCGCGCCCGTACTCGACGAGGTAGACCGCGGTGAGGATGCCGATCGGGGCGCCGATCAGGGTGGCGAGGCCGACCTGCTCCAGGGAGCCGATGATGGCCGCGTAGGCGCCACCACCGGGCTGGGAGTCCGCGACGACACCCATGGAGTGGGAGAGGAAGTAGGGGTCCAGGACCTTCACACCGCGCGAGACGGTCACCCAGAGCAGGGAGACCAGCGGGACCACGGCGACGACGAAGGCGACCCAGACCAGCGAGGTGGCGACCCGGTCCTTGGCCTGCCGGCTGCCCTCCACGCGGGCGGCGATGACATAGGTGCCGAGGACGTAGAGGAGGCCGGCGATCAGGCCCCACTGGACCTTGCTGTCCAGGCCGGCCACGAGGCCGATGAGCACGCCGAGGACGACGGATCCGCCGACGATGGCGTAGGGGGACCACTTCGGGAGGCTGGCACCGCGCAGGGTGCTGGCGCTGCTGTCGACTGCTGCGGTGCTCATGCGTTGGCCCCCGAGTACTCCGCGCGGCGGGCGATGATCACGCGGGCCGCGCCGTTGACCAGCAGGGTGATGACGAAGAGGACCAGACCGGAGGCGATGAGCGCGTCACGGCCGTCGGAGGTCGCCTCGCCGAACTTGCTGGCGATGTTCTGGGCGAAGGTGCCGCCGCCCGGGTTGAGCAGGCTGGCATGGATGTCGAAGTCCGGGGAGAGCACGGTGGCGACGGCCATCGTCTCGCCGAGGGCGCGGCCGAGGCCGAGCATCGAGGCGGAGATCACGCCGGAGCGGCCGAAGGGCAGCACCGCCATGCGGATGACCTCCCAGCGGGTGGCGCCGAGGGCCAGGGCGGCCTCTTCGTGCATCTGCGGGACCTGGCGGAAGACCTCGCGGCTCACGTTGGTGATGACCGGCAGGATCATGATCGCGAGCAGGATCGACACGGTCAGGATCGAGCGCGGGGCGCCGCCGTCCCAGGAGAAGATCCCGGTCCAGCCGAAGTAGTCGTTCAACCAGCTGAACAGGCCGGTCATGTGCGGTACGAGGACCAGGCCGCCCCAGAGGCCGTACACGATGGACGGCACGGCGGCGAGCAGGTCGATCACGTAGGCGACCGGGCCGGCCAGGCGGCGCGGCGCGTAGTGCGTGATGAACAGCGCGATCGCGACCGAGATCGGGACCGCGATGGCCATGGCGATGATCGAGGAGACGATCGTGCCGAAGGCGAGGACCGCGATGCCGAAGCTCGGCGGGATGAGGTTGGTGTTCCACTCGAAGGTGGTGAGGAAGTTGCCGTGGTCGCGGTTGATCGCGAGGACGGCCCGGTAGGTGAGGAAGACCGCGATCGCGGCCATGATCACCAGGAGCAGGATGCCGGAGCCGCGGGAGAGACCGAGGAAGACTCGGTCACCGACCCGGGTGGCGCCGCGCGCGTTGCGCTTCTGCTCGGCCACGGAGGGCTGGGGGGGTGTGGGGGGAGAGGCGTCGTCTGCTGTCTGCGTCGTTATGTCCATCGGGTTCTCCGGTCTGCGGAGTCGCCTGAGGGCGGCTCGGAGGAGCCGTACTCCCCACACGTAAGGGCGTACGGCTCCGGGCGGCGGTGCACCGGACGGTGCGGCCGGGTTCCGTCCGGAACCCGGCCGCACTCGCGGATCTTTAGCTCAGGCCCTCGACGGTGGTGCGGACCTTGGCGATGATCTCGTCGGGGATCGGGGCGTAGTCGATCGTGGAGAGGATCTTCTGGCCGTCCTCGGAGGCGATGTAGCGCAGGAACGCCTTGGTCGCCGGGAGGGTGTCGGCCTTGTTGCCCTTGTCGCAGGCGATCTCGTAGGTGACCAGGCTGATCGGGTACGCGCCCTCGGCCTTGGTCTTGTAGTCCAGCTTCAGCGACAGGTCCTTGCCGGTGCCGACGACCTGGGCGGCCGCGATGTCGGCGGTGGCGGACGCGGTGGACGGGGCGACCGGCTTGCTGGCGCCCGTGTCGATGCTGGCGGCCTTGATGCCGTCCGAGACGTAGGAGAGCTCGAAGTAGCCGATGGCGCCGGAGGTCTGCTTGACCTGCTGGGCGACACCCGCGGACTGCGGAGCGGACTGGCCGCCCTTGGCCTGCCAGGCCTTGCCGCCGGAGTACTTCCAGTTGGACGGGGTGGTGGCGATCAGGTACTTGGTCAGGTTGTCCGTCGTACCCGACTCGTCCGAGCGGTGGAACGCCTGGATCTTCAGGTTCGGGAGCTTCGCGGTCGGGTTCAGCTTCTTGATCGCCGCGTCGTTCCAGTTGGTGATCTTGCTGTCGAAGATCTTGGCGAGGGTCGGCGCGTCCAGAACCAGGTTGTCGACACCCGGGACGTTGTAGCCGATCGCAATGGCGCCGCCGACCATCGGGAGGTCGATGCCCTGGCCGCCGGAGCAGACCTTCTTGGAGGCGGTGACCTCTTCCGGCTTGAGCGCGGAGTCGGAACCGGCGAAGGCGATCTGACCCTGCGTGAAGGCGGTCACACCGGCACCGGAGCCGGAGCCCTTGTAGTTGATCTGGACACCACAGGCCTGCGAGAAGTTCTTCACCCAGGCGTCGATCGCGTTCTTCTGCGCGGAGGAGCCGTCGGCGAGCAGCTGACCCTTGGCGCCGTCGCACTTGATGGAGCTGGCGTTGGCGGACGCCGAAGACGTGCTCGAACCGCTGCCGCCACCGTTGTCGTCCGAGCCGCACGCCGTAAGGGCCAGGGCGCCGGAGACGGCGACAGCACCGAGAGACAGGGCGCGCAGCCGGTTCTTGCGCTGAAGCTTCACTTTCGGGAGTTCCTTCCAGAGGCGCCACCTTCGGCGGCGTGCGAAGTAAGTGGTGGGCGACGACCTCCTGCACTGGGGCATTGACGGCCGCTCACCGCACCCGGTACGGCCGAAATTAGGCAGAACAGGTGAAGCGGCCGATGGCCATAGGTGAACGGAGGGTGAACCCCTGCCGTCAACCCGGTGAGGTCACGGAACGCTTACGGTGAGGGCACGTGCCGGTTCCAACGGGCGGGTTAAGCGAACAAGTCTTCGGCGTTCGCCATCGCAGTCGTTACGACGTCACAGCGTCCGTTACACCGCACGGGAACCCGTGTGCGACGAACGCCGTCTCGTCCCACGACAGCCGACGAAAGGCACGGGCATGGAACGGCGTACCTTCATATCGGGCGGGGCGGCCGCCCTCGCGGCGACCGCACTGGCGGGGTGCAGCTCCGGCGGCGCCACCGCGGCCCGCACAACCGGGGCGCCGCTCGCCACCACATCCTCCCGTACGGCGCTGAAGACCACCAGCGCGGCGGCCGCGGCCAACTGGACGGCCCTCGCGCACGCCCTCGACGGCACCCTGGTACGCCCCGGCGACGCCTCCTGGGCGACGGCGCACCAGCTCTACAACACCCGCTTCGACGGCCTGAAACCGGCGGCGGTCGCGTACGTGGCCCACGCCGACGACATCCGCACCACGCTGTCCTACGCCCAGGCCCACGCACTGAAGGTCTCGATCCGCAACGGCGGCCACTCCTACGCGGGCTACTCCTCCGGTGACGGCCGTCTGATCGTCGACGTCTCGAAGCTGAACCGCGTCCGCGTCAGCGGCGGCACCGCGGTCGTCGGCGCCGGCGCCAAACTGATCGACGTCTACCGGGCCCTGGCGGCCAAGGGCGTGACCATACCGGCGGGCTCCTGCCCCACCGTCGGCGTCTCCGGCCTGGTCCTGGGCGGCGGCCACGGGGTCGCGTCCCGCGCGTACGGCCTGACCTGCGACAGCCTCACGCGGGCGACGGCCGTCACGGCCGACGGCACGCAGGTGACCGCCGACGCGAGCAGCAACGCCGACCTCTTCTGGGCCCTGCGCGGCGCCGGCAACGGCAACTTCGGCGTCGTCACCGAACTCCAGTTCCGGACCCACCCGACCCCGCAGGGGGTCACGGCGTACCTGACCTGGCCGTGGTCCAAGGCGGCGCAGGTCCTCAAGGCCTGGCAGGAGTGGGGCCCCGCCCAGCCCGACGAGATCTGGTCCTCCCTGCACCTGGAGAACTCGGGCAGCGGCCCGCGCGTCTCGGTGGCCTGCTTCTCGATGGGCACGTACGGCGAGCTGCAGAACGCGGTCGACGCGCTCGCCCACAAGGCGGGCGCCAACGCCTCCTCCGTCTCGCTGCGCCGCCACGCCTACGAGGAGGTGATGGAGATCTACGCCGGCTGCTCCTCCTTCGCCACCGAACCCCAGTGCCACCTGCCGGGCTCCACCCCCGGCCGCTCCCCGCAGGGCAGGCTCGGCCGCGAGACGTACGCGGCCCGCTCCGACTTCTTCGACCGCTCGCTCTCGGCGGCCGGCATCCAGACGGCCCTGCGGCAGATCGCCGGCGTCCGGGGCGGTGCGGGCAGTATCGCGTTCACGGCGCTGGGCGGAGCGGTGAACAGGGTGGCGCCGACGGCCACGGCGTTCGTGCACCGGCGGTCGCGGATGCTGGCGCAGTACATCGTGTCGTGGGGGGCGGGGGGCACCGGCAGTACGGGGCAGTCCTGGCTGGGCGCGGCACACGCCGCTATGAAGCCGTACGCCTCCGGCGCGGCCTACCAGAACTACACGGACCCGACGCTGACCGGCTGGAAGCAGGCGTACTACGGCGACGCCGTGACCAAACTGGCCAAGGTGAAGAAGCAGTACGACCCGAACCGGTTCTTCTCTTCGCCGCAGGGGTTGTAGATGTAGAGCGGGGTGGCTGGGCGGATCGTGCATCCACGGGCGCGGGGGGGGGCTGATCGCGCAGTTCCCCGCGCCCCTTGCGGGGCGGTTCGCTCGCCGCCTCCTCCCAGCCGCGCGCGCTCCTGACACTTCTCAGCTGCGGGCAGTCGTGCCGCTGGGGCGGCACGGGTGGGCGCAGCGGCACCCTGCCAGCGCCGGTAAGCCCCCCCTCGGGCCCCCAGCCCCGGCCTACGCCGCCAGGTCACGCTCCTCCGCTGCCACGGGCGTTCGCGCCCCCCGCACCAGTCCCACCCGCGCCGACCGCCGACGCACGATCCACCCCACCCGCGGCGCCCCCTCCACCGCCTTCATCACCGGCGTCAGCAGAGCCGTCGCCAGCGGGGACAGCAGCAGCGCGACCGCCGTGCCGAGGGCGAACCCGCCGATCACGTCCGTCGGGTAGTGCACCCCCATGTACACCCGGCAGAACCCCTCAAGCAGCGCCAGCCCTATCCCCGCCACCCCGAACTTCCGGTGGGCGACGAACAGGCCGACCCCCAGCGCCATGGTGATCGTCGCGTGGTCACTCACGAAGGAGTAGTCGGTCTTGCCGGAGACCAGGACGTCGAGGCCCTGGTGGGTGAGGAACGGCCGGGGCCGCTCGACGAAGCCGCGGATGGGAACGTTCACGAGGACGGCGATCGCGGCGGCGAGCGGCGCCCAGACCAGCGCGGCCATGGTGGCGGGCAGGTCCTCGTCCGCCCGGCGCCGCACGGACCACCAGCACCCCACCACCAGCAGCACCATCGCGACCAGCAGTCCGTACTCCCCGACGAACTCCACGGCCCGGTCGAACCAGTGCGGCGCGTCCTTGGCCAGGCCGTTGATGTCGTAGAGCAGGTCGACGTCGGGGTTCGATCCGGATTCGGCGAGTACAGCCATCGTGCTGCGGCCCCTTCGTCGTCGTTCCGGGACGCACCTGGTGTGCGTCGCTCGCTGCCACCCCCGTGGTCGGCTACGTCAACAGGAACGCATGCCCCCCACCCCTGCGTTCCAGGTTCCACCGAATGATCACGCAGACGTTATCGAAGAGAGATACAAAGCCCCAGCTCAGGGGGTGGGTTATACGCTCCGTTCACACCGTCGTGGGGAGCGCTTTCGCGCCATCTTCGGTGACGCGGGTGGCCCCGAAGTAGTCGGCGGAATCAATGGGGTCGAAACGGATCACGGCCCCGGTGTAGGGAGCGTCGATCATGTATCCGCCGCCGACGTAGATCCCCACGTGGTGGATGGCACGGGAGTTCGTGAGGTCGGTGGAGAAGAAGACGAGGTCGCCGGGGAGCAGTTCGCTGCGCGAGGGATGCGGCCCGGCGTTGTACTGGTCGTTGGCCACGCGCGGCAGCGTGATCCCGACGCTGGCGTACGCCGCCTTGGTCAGCCCTGAGCAGTCGAACCGGCCGCCGTCCGCGGCGGTGCCGTTGCCGCCCCAGAGGTAGGGGGTGCCGAGCTTCGTCTGGGCGTAGTTGATGGCCCCGGCGGCCTGCTTGGTCGGGGAGAGCCGGCTGACCGGCGCGGCGAAGCTCTGCTCCAGGGTGGTGATCGTCCTGACGTAGTTCTGGGTCTCCTTGTACGGCGGCACGCCCTTGTACTTGATGACCGCGTACGCCCCCGCGTTGTAGGCGGCGAGCATGTTCTCGGAGAGGTTGCCGGGGACGTCCTTGACGTACGAGGCGAGCTCGCAGTCGTAGGAGGCGGCCGACGGGATCGCGTCGTTCGGGTCCCAGACGTCCCGTACCCCGTCGCCGTTGCCGTCGATGCCGTGGGTGGCCCAGGTGCCCGGGATGAACTGAGCTATCCCCTGCGCGGCCGCCGGGCTCTGCGCCCTCGGGTTGAACCCGCTCTCCTGGTAGAGCTGTGCGGCGAGCAGCGCGGGGTTGAGGGCGGAGCAGAGGTTGCCCCACTTCTGCACGAGCGTGGAGTACGCGGCCGGTACGGCGCCCTTGGCCAGGGTCTTGCCGGCGCCGCCGACGCCGTTGAGAAGGTTCCCGGCGACGATGTACACGCCGACGACGAGCAGCATGACGAAGCTCACCCCGAGCGCCGTCACCGCGCCACCGACCACCCATACTTTCCGCACGCCCCAACCCTCCCCCATGTCAGGGCTGTTCAACGCCATTTCGGCCGAGAGTGGCGCTATTTCACAGGAAGACGCCCCACATGACGCCCCCTCAGCGGCTCTCTTTCAGCCGGCCGTGGCGTCCTGGTACAGCTCGGCGGCCTCCCGGCCGAGCACCACGCTGTACGAGACGTCGGGAGTCGACCCGCCCTGCTCGTGCCCGCCCAGCACCCCGACCACCTCGTGGTCCCCGTTCACCCACGGGCTCCCGCTCGTGCCGCCCGTGAACTCGGGGCAGTCGATGCGCTGTTGGGTGGCGCTGTGGGCGACGGGTTTGTTGGTGCAGCTGACCGGCACCTCACGGGAGTCGGGGTAGCCGGTGACGGTGACGGCGGTGGCGCCGGTGGCCACCCCGGCGGCGAACCGGTTGCTCCCGGTCACGTCCTCGATCCGCCTGCCGCCCCGCTCGTCCAGGACGGCGAAGGCGATGTCGCTGTCCTCGTCCTGCCCGTGCGCCCATCCGTCGGGCAGGTACCGCTTGCCGATCTTCCACACCCCGTACGGCGCCTGGCCGTCCCGGTATCCCGGCACGAACACCAGTCCGGTGGCGTCGCCCTCCCCGTCGATGCAGTGGGCGGCCGTGATGATCAGGTCCCGCCGCGGGCTGTGCACGACGGAGGCGGTGCAGAAGTGGTTGCCGGACAGGCTGCCGGCCTTGTCGGCGCCGAACAGCGCCCCGACCCGGGCGCTCTGAGCCGTGTCCCCGACCACCGCGGTCACCCCGAACGGCCCGGCGGCCTCGTCGGCGGCCGCGACGGAGGCCGAGGTGGCGGCCAGTACGAGCACGGCGCAGAGCGCGACGCGTCGCGAGGTGACGGAGATACCCGAGGTGCGCTTCATCAGCGCCCACTGTCCCCCACAAAGGTGAGAAACGGTTCCCGACTTCGCTGAGATTTTCCTGGGAACCGCCCTTGCGGCCGGTACGTCGTCCCCGGAACGGGTCCTTTCGTGGCGAATCCGTCAGGCGCCGCGGCGCTCAGAACGTCGTCGTCATCCCGCCGTCCACCGCGATCGTCTGCCCGGTGATGAAGGACGCCGCGTCGCTCGCCAGGAAGACGACGACGCCCGCGATCTCGGCCGGGCGGCCCCAGCGGCCCAGTGCGGTCCTGGTGCGCAGCCATCTGTCCTGCTCCGGGTCCTCGGCGTGCTCCGGGTCGGCGTCCGTGGCGAAGGTGCCCGGGGCCACCGAGTTCACGGTCGTGCCGCTGGGGCCGAGGTCGGCGGCGAGCGCCCGGGTCAGGCCGTCCAGGCCCGCCTTCGCCGTGGCGTAGGCGACGTCGCCGATGCGGCCGAGCCGGCCGACGACGGACGAGACGTTGATGATGCGGCCCGGGGTGGAGCGCGCGGCCAGTCCCCGGGCGACCGTCTGGCTCAGCGCGTACGCCGACGTCAGGTGGACGTCGAGCAGTTCGGACAGCTCCTCGGGGGTCATCTCCTCGACGCCTCCGCGGTCCCGGGGGCCCACGTTGTTGACAAGGATGTCGAGCGCGCCGAGCGCGGTCACGGCCTCCTCGGCCCCCTCGCGGTCCGTGACGTCGAAGGCGGCGCCCGTCACGTCCAGGCCGTCGTCCTCCCGCAGCCGGGAGACCGCCTCCGCCAGCGCCGTGGCGTCCCGGCCGTTGAGGACGACCCGCGCACCGGCGCCGGCCAGCCCCCGCGCCATCTCCAGGCCGAGCCCGCGCACGGAGCCGGTCACCAGAGCCGTACGCCCGTCGAGCGTGAAGTCCACGGCGCCGCCGCGCATCCGGCCACCTCCCGGAGAGCCGTCGTATCCGTCGATCCGTCGTCTGCGCTCACCGTATCCGGACGCCACACCGGTCCTACCGGCCACCCGGCACCCGAACGCTCACCCGCCCGACCCGCCGGTCGCCCGGCACACCCGTCGGCCACCCGGCCCGCCCTCGGTCACCAACCCGCCGATCACGCGGCACTCCCGCACGGTCGCGCGGCCGGCCCGCACGGTCACGCCGTCTCGACGCCCAGCGGCCAGCGCACGCCCGTCAGCTCCTCCGACAGCGTCCACAGTCTGCGGGCCGCCGCCGGGTCGCTGGCCGCCGCGCTGCGGCCGACCAGGGTGGGCGCGCCCCGCATCTCGCCCAGGCCGTCCGGGCCGACATAGCTGGCGCCCGGCAGGTCCTGGGTCGCCGCGTACAGCGTGGGCAGGGTGCCCGCGCGGTCGTCCTGGGCGACGAGGAGGTTGCCGAGCCGCATGCCCAGGCGGGCCAGCGGACTGGCGGTGTGGCTCTGCAGGTTGGTGGCCGCGTAGCCGGGGTGGGCGGCGAGGGCGCGGACCCGGGAGCCGGACTCGGTCAGCCGGCGCTGCAGCTCCAGCACGAAGAGCAGGTTCGCCAGCTTGGACTGGGCGTAGGCCCGGGTCGGGTGGTAGGCGCCCTCCAGGTTCACGTTCTCGAAGCGGATCACTCCGTCGCCGCTCCGGTGCAGACCCGAGGAGACCGTCACCACACGGTCCGTGACATACGGCAACAGCAGGTTCGTCAGCGCGAAGTGGCCCAGGTGGTTGGTGCCGAACTGCATCTCGAAGCCGTCCTTGGTGCGCAGCTCCGGGAGCATCATCACGCCCGCGTTGTTGATCAGGAGGTCCAGCGGCCGGTCCCAGCCCGCGGCGAACTCCCGCACCGAGGACAGGTCGGCCAGGTCCAGACGGCGGACCTCGGTGCTGCCGGTCACCCGCGCCGCGGCCGCCCGCCCGCGCTCCACGTCGCGTACCGCCAGCACCACGTGCGCGCCCGCGCCGGCCAGCGCGTCCGCGGCCGTGAAGCCGAGGCCGCTGTTGGCCCCGGTGACCACGGCCGTACGTCCGGAGAGATCGGGGAGCTGGGAGACGTTCCATTTGTTCTTCTTCTCAGCCATGGCCGCAAATGTAGGCGCCGACAACAATGATGTCAACGACAACATCGGGTTACGATGACCGGCATGTCGCAAAGCCGCCCCTACCACCATGGAGACCTGCGCGCCGCCCTGCTCGCCAGCGCCGAGCGCACCCTGCGCGAGCGGGGCAGCGCCGCCCTGTCCCTGCGCGAACTGGCCCGCGACATCGGGGTGAGCCATGCCGCCCCCGGCCGGCACTTCAAGGACAAGCAGGCCCTGCTGGACGCGCTCGCCCGCACCGGCTTCGAGCGCCTGAACGAGGCACTGGACGCGGCGGACCTCCCGGACACCGCCCTGGAACCGCGCCTCACCGCGCTCGCCCGCGCCTACGTCACCTTCGCCGTCACCAACCCCGAGCTGCTGGAGCTGATGTACTCCCGCAAGCACGACCCGGACATCGACGCCGAACTGGCCACCGCCGCCGAGCACGCGATGGGCTGCTTCGTCCAGCTGGTCGCCGACGCCCAGCGGCGCGGCGAGATCGTCGAGGGCGACCCGGAGGCCGTCACCCTCGCGGCCGCGGCAGGCATCCACGGCCTGGCCGCGCTGGCCACCAACGGCAGCCTCCGGCCGGAGGCGGTGCTGGCCGGCCTGGAGCACCACATCCACCTCATGCTGTACGGCCTCAAGCCCCGCTGATCCAGGCCTGATTCGGCTTTCCCGGCGGCTCGGTACGCCCGATCAACGCGCATTGAGCCCTGCCCGGAACGGACTTCGGGTCAATCGAACCCCAATTTCCGGCCATCCGGGCCCCAATGATCAGTAAGCCCTTCCCGCCCTTGGGTAACGCGGAAGTCAGGATTCCGAAACTCCCTTGTTGTCGCGTACTCAACAACGGGATGGTTCGTCGCGGGCCGCCGCCCCCACCGGCAACCACACCGGTGGTCCCCCACCCGCAGGCCTCTGTCCCGACCTCTCCCCAGGAGGCAGTACCTTGCGTACGACCACCCCCAACTCCCCCCACATACGCGGCAGATGGCGGCAGCTCGGGTCGGCAGCCGCCGCCACCGCCGCGCTTCTCGCGGCCGGCTTCGGCACCGCGGCCCACGCCAGCGCGGCCACCGCGGCCCCCACCGCGACCCACAAGGTCAGCGCCAAGGCCATCGCCGCTCAGGTCGCCAAGGCCCACGTCCGGTACGAGAAGGCCGGCTGCGGCGCCACCCCGAAGAAGGGCTACGCCGCCTGCGACGCCCTGCGGGTCACCGGCGGCACCACCGCCTTCATGGAGCGGCAGGCCGCCCTCAAGGGCGTCACGCCGAAGACCGTCAAGCCGAACGCCGCCTCCGCCTCCCCCACCGGATACGGCCCGAGCGACATCCAGTCCGCCTACGGCCTGACCGACGCCGCCGCCGCCAACGGCTCGGGCGAGACCGTCGCCATCGTCGACGCCTACGACGACCCGAACGCCGAGGCCGACCTCGCGACCTACCGCTCGTACTACGGCCTGCCGGACTGCACGACCGACAACGGCTGCTTCAAGAAGGTCTCCCAGACCGGCTCCACCACCTCCCTGCCCTCCGCCGACAGCGGCTGGGCCGGCGAGGAGTCCCTCGACCTCGACATGGTCAGCGCGACCTGCCCGAACTGCAACATCCTGCTCGTCGAGGCCAAGTCCGCCTCCGACGCCAACCTGGGCACCGCGGTGAACGAGGCGGTCAAGCTGGGCGCCAAGTTCGTGTCGAACAGCTACGGCGGCTCCGAGTCGTCCTCGGACACGTCCTACGACACCTCGTACTACAAGCACGCGGGCGTGGCCATCACCGCGAGCGCCGGTGACGAGGCCTACGGCGCCGAGTACCCGGCCGCCTCCCGGTACGTGACCGCCGTCGGCGGCACCGCCCTGAAGACCTCCTCCAACAGCCGCGGCTGGACCGAGACCGTCTGGAAGACGTCGAGCACCGAGGGCACCGGCTCCGGCTGCTCCGCCTACGACGCCAAGCCCAGCTGGCAGACCGACGCCAGCTGCTCCAAGCGCATGATCGCCGACGTCTCCGCCGTCGCCGACCCCGCCACCGGCGTCTCCGTCTACGACTCCTACGGCTCCGACGGCACCGGCTGGAACACCTACGGCGGCACCAGCGCCTCCTCGCCGATCATCGCCTCGGTCTACGCCCTCGCCGGCACCCCGGGCAGCAGCGACTACCCGGCCGAGTACCCGTACGCCGCGGCCGGCACCTCCGCCCTCAACGACGTGACGAGCGGCAACAACGGCTCCTGCTCCGTCTCGTACTACTGCACCGCCAAGTCCGGCTACGACGGCCCGACCGGCTGGGGCACCCCCGAGGGGACCGGCGCCTTCACCGGCTGAGCCCCTCGCCGACCGACCTCCCCGTCGGGTCACGGGGAGCCGCCATCGTGAGGGGGACGTGGGGTCCCCTCGGCGGCAGGGAAAGAGAGACGGGCCACGGCAGCCGGCCGTGGCCCGTCTTTCATGTTCCTGGCGACTCCGGTTCCATGCCCTTTGCAACTCCCGTGGAAAACCTGTGAGTTGCGTCAAGCATCCGTCACCCCCAGGACAACGGGCGGCCATCGAAGGGTCACGCGAAGGCCCTGTTCGGCAATGCGGAAGTCAGGATTCCAGCAGCCTCTTGTTGTCACGTACTCAACAAAGGATTCTCTTCGCGGGCCGCCGCCCCGCCGCCGGGGAACCCGTACCGACGGCGCACGCACCAGATCGCACCCGCACCGCCCCTGTTCCCACCCCAGTACCGGAACTCAGGAGGCTGCACGTATGCGTTCCACTCCCCCCAACAGACCGTCCGCCCGCCGCGGCCTGCGCCGCATCGGCGCCGCCGCGGCGGCCACGGCCGCGCTGGTGTTCGCCGGCTTCGGCACCGCCGTCCAGGCCGACGCGGCACCGTCGGTCTCCTCGAAGGTGACCTACACCGCGACCCCCTGTGCCACCCCCAAGCACAAGGGCGAACTCGCCTGCAACTCCTACCGCGTCACCGGCGGTCTCACCGCCTACCAGAAGCAGCAGGCCGCGAGGACCGGCATCACCCCCAAGGCCGCCGACGCGTCCACCCCCTCCGGCTACAGCCCGGCCAACCTCCGGTCGGCCTACGGCCTGACCTCCGCCGCCGCCTCCAACGGCTCGGGCGAGACCATCGCGATCGTCGACGCGTACAACGACCCGAACGCCGAGTCCGACCTCGCGACCTACCGCTCGTACTACGGCCTCTCCGCCTGCACCACGGCCAACGGCTGTTTCAAGAAGGTCAGCCAGACCGGCTCCACCACCTCGCTGCCCTCCTCCGACTCCGGCTGGTCCGAGGAGATCTCCCTCGACCTCGACATGGCCTCCGCGATCTGCCCGAACTGCAAGATCCTGCTCGTCGAGGCCACCAGCGCCACCATGGCCAACCTCGGCACCGCGGTGAACGAGGCGGTCACCCTGGGCGCGAAGTTCGTGTCCAACAGCTACGGCGGCAGCGAGTCCTCCTCGGACACCTCGTACGACTCCTCGTACTTCAACCACACCGGTGTCGCCATCACCGTCTCCGCCGGTGACTCGGCCTACGGCGCCGAGTACCCGGCCGCCTCCCGCTACGTGACCTCGGTCGGCGGCACCAAGCTGTCCACGTCCTCCACCACCCGCGGCTGGACCGAGACCGTCTGGAAGACGTCGAGCACCGAGGGCACCGGCTCCGGCTGCTCCGCCTACGACGCCAAGCCCAGCTGGCAGACCGACACCAGCTGCACCAAGCGCATGATCTCCGACGTCTCCGCGGTGGCCGACCCGGCGACCGGCGTCTCCGTCTACGACTCCTACGGCGTCACCGCCGGCTGGTACACCTTCGGCGGCACCAGCGTCTCCGCGCCGATCATCGCCGGTGTCTACGCCCTCGCCGGCACCCCGGCCAGCGGCACCTACCCCGCCCAGTACCCGTACGACTACGCGGGCACCTCCGCCCTCAACGACGTGACGAGCGGCAACAACGGCTCCTGCTCCGTCTCGTACTACTGCACCGCCACCACCGGCTACGACGGCCCGACCGGCTGGGGCACCCCCGAGGGCATCACCGCCTTCGCCAACTAGTCAGGCCCGTCCCCCGACGGACCCCACGGGTCGCGGCAACCAGCCGCGGCCCGTTCGTCATGAGAACATCGGGACGGTGGCTGTTCACCCGACTGGCCGTCAAGAACCCCGCCAGGCCGTAAAAGGGGTCAACGACGGAACCACACACAGGTTCCGTCCAGTCCTCATTGCCCGGCGTGACCTGCCGTGATACACAGAGTGACCGTACGATACCTTCGTACGAAACCCGCCAATCAATGACGTCAAGTCGACATACTCCGGCGGCGTTGTCGGCGACAATGATGCGTGACCTCTGCACTCGGCAGAGGCGGAGAGAACTACCCACCAGGGGCGGTGACTTACATGTTCCTTGCGGCCGACAAGGGAGACATCAACACCATCATCGGCGGAATCGCTCCGGACTGGGGGCCTTTCGGCAGCCTGGGCAACGAGGCGAAGACGATGATCCAGGTGGTCATGGCCGTCGCCATCCTGATCTGCCTCGGCATCGCCGTCTGGGGTGCCGCCAAACAGCGCATCGGCGCCACAGCCCTCCGCGACACCTTCAGCGCCGAACAGGGCAAGGGTCTCATCATCGCCGGCCTGACCGGAGTCTTCATCATCGGCTCACTCGGCACCCTGTTCACCATCGTGTACGGCATGGCCGTCTAGCGACTTGCACCTCCCTTTCCCCCGCTCCGAGGTTGCGTTTCCCTGATGTCGAGTCACCACACCGCGCCCGCGCGGGAACCAGCACGGCTACCGTCGTACTGCTACGCGTTCCGGTACGACGTGGAGGGGGAGTACCCGGCATGAGCCTCGGAGACGAGCCCGGATACCCGGAGACCGGCCACACCCGCACCCGACTGCCCGAGGGCGACCCCTACGGCGGCGCCGCCCGCCGCGGCGGCCGCTCCTCCTCCCGCAGCCTGGTCACGGTCGTCGGCGTGGTCGTCCTCCTGATCGCAGCGATCGCCTTCGCGAACAGAGGCGGCAACGACACGTCCTCCAGCGGCAGCGACACCGGCTCCACCACCGACGGCGGCCGGCCGGGCACCTCCGCCACGGCGGCCAGCGGGACCAAGCCGGTCCAGACCAAGAACCAGGGCATCCCGACCGGCTTCGCCCACAGCGAGCAGGGAGCCCAGAGCGCGGCCGCCAACTACGCGACGGCACTGGGCTCCGACGGCATGTTCAACACGGCAAGACGGCACGCCATCGTGCAGACCGTCGCCGACCCCACCGTCGTGACCAGCATGCAGTCCGGCTTCGACAGCGACTACTCGGCCGACTTCCTGAAGAAGGCCGGCCTCACCGCCGACGGCACGGCCCCCCAGGGCAGCACCTTCGTCAGCCGTACCCTGCCGGCCGGCACCACGATCACGGCGTACAGCGACAGCGCCGCCACCGTCGAGGTCTGGTGCAACGGCCTGTTCGGCATGGCGAGCCAGACCTCCACCAACCCCGTGACCAGCAACTGGTTCACCGTCACCATGAAGCTCACCTGGAGCGACGGCGACTGGAAGGTCCTGGAGTCCAGCCAGAGGACCGGCCCCACCCCGGTCAACGGGGACAACCCCGTGTCCGGGTCCGACGAGATCAGCAAGGCGGTCCAGGAATTCGGAGGGTTCACCTATGCCCGCTAGCCAGCACCGCGTGCTCAAGCTGACCGGCCTGGTGGCCTCCGCGCAAGCCTGCGTCGTCCTCCTGGCCACCCGCGCCCTCGCCGCCCCCTCGCCGAGCGCCTCCCCCTCCGTGACGCCGTCCGCCACCCCGAGCAGCAACAACTGCGCGGGCATGACCGGCCCCTCCCTGCAACTCTGCGAGAGCAGCTCCCGCGGCGGCGGCAGCAGCACCACCACCGACCCCCTCACCTCCACCCTCGACCCCCTCACCTCCCTCGGCCAGGGGTGTGCCAAGGCCGCCTCGTGGACCATCGACAAGCTCAGCGGCGCCGTCAAGGAGACCGCCAACGTCGACTTCACCAACGAGAAGTTCCTCCAGCAGTACGCCGTGGTCTTCGCCGCGTCCACGATCCTCACCCTCCTGCTGTGGCTGCTGGCCGTGGCGAAGCGGGCGGTGCGCGGGGTCCCCCTGAGCACGGCCATCTCCGAAGCCGTCGGGTTCCTCTGGCTCACCGTCCTGGCCTCCGCCTTCACCCCCCTGATCCTCTACACCGTCGTCTCCGCCACCGACGGCGTCTCCGACGTCCTCGCCAAGACCACCGGCGACCAGACCAACACGTTCTTCGGCACCTTCTCCGGCGCCCTCGACAAGGGCACGGACATCGGCGGCGGCCCCATCATGCTGATCGTCGTCTCCCTGGTCAGCATCCTCGCCGCCGGCGTCCTCTGGCTGGAGCTCGTCATCCGGGCCGCCCTGCTCTACGTCGGCGCCCTCCTCGGCACCGTCGTCTACGCCGGCCTCGTCGACAAGAACCTGTGGGGCCACGTCCGCCGCTGGGCCGGCATCATGATCGCCGTCATCCTCGTCAAGCCGGTCATCGTGATAGTGCTCGGCCTCGCCGGCGCCCTGTCCTCCGACGGCGGCCCCGACGCCTTCTCCGCCGTCGTCTCCGGCCTCGCCATCATCCTGCTCGCCATCTTCGCCAGCGCGATGATCTACCGCTTCGTCCCCGGCTTCGGCGACGAGATCGCGGCCGGCCGCAGCAACCGCATCATGCAGGGCGCCGAAGGCAAGGCCGCCGCCGTCATCAGCAGCCCCGCCAACCTCGTCGCCCAGGGCATCAGAACCCACAGCGCCCGCGCCGACAACAACGGCGGGGGCGGTGGGGGCGGCGCCTCCGCCGCCCGCCCGGCCAACCCCGCCTCGGGCGGCGTCGCCGCGCACAGTACGCGCACCTCGACCGGTGGTGGCGGCGGAACTGTCCCCTCCGCCGCCCCCGCGCCCCGCGCGCCCAGCCCGGCGAACACCCCGCATGCCAGCAACACCCGCAACAACAGCTCGGGAGGTGAAGGGCGTTGACGACAGAGTCCCACCTGTCCCATCCGATCACGCCCCGCCGTACGTATCTCATCGGCCGCGCCCGGCCGAACGCGATCATCGGCAGGAACCGTGAGTCCGGCGAGATCGCGCTCATCATCGTGGGCGCGTTCCTCGGCATGATGTGCGGGCTCCTCGTCCCGATCCTCTCCCTCAGGATCGTGCTGCTCATGGGCTTCCCGCTGATCGCGCTGGCCGCGGTCTACGTGCCCTACAAGCGCCGCACCTTCTACAAGTGGTTCGAGATCAACCGCAGTTACAAGCGGAACCTGCGCAACGGCACCGCCTACCGCTCCGCCGCCGCCGAGGCCGGCACCCGCCTCGACGGCCGCGAGGTCGAGATCGGCCCGCCGCCCGGCATCGGCCGCATCACCTGGCTCGCCGCGCCCTTCGGCCCCGACGAGATCGCCGTACTCCTGCACGCCGACCGCAAGACGGTGACGGCGGCCATCGAGATCGAGGGCCCCGGCGTCGGCCTGCGGGACTCCGAGGACCAGGAAGCCCTCGTCGACCGGTTCGGCACCCTCCTCAAGCACGTGGCCAACGGCGACGGCTTCGTCACCCGCCTCCAGATGCTCGCCCGCACCCTGCCCGCCGACCCCGACGCCCACGCCAAGGACGTCGCCCAGCGCGGCGACGACAAGGCCCCGGACTGGCTGGCCCGCTCCTACGACCAGCTCCAGTCCATGGTCTCCACCAGCAGCGAGCAGCACCGCGCCTACCTCGTCGCCTGCATGCACTACTCCCGCGAACTGGCCTCCGAGGCCCAGGCGATGGCCCGCGCGGCCCGCCCCCAGGCCGGCCGCAAGCTGGACCGCGACGCCGGCCTCGCGGTCGTCATGGCCCGCGAGCTCACCGACATCTGCTCCCGCCTCCAGGAAGCGGACATCCGCGTCCGCCAGCCCCTCGGCCAGGGCCGCCTGGCGTCGCTGATCCACTCCATGTACGACCCGGACCACCCCATCGACCACATCCAGGCGATGACCCAGCGCAACGCCTGGCCTGCCGAACTGGACGCCATGGAGCCCACCTACCTCCAGGCGAAGACCCGCGAGTCCGCCACCCGCGAGCCCTGGTGCCACGCCACGGCCTGGGTGAAGGAATGGCCGATGACCCCGGTCGGCGTCAACTTCCTGGCCCCGCTCCTGGTCCACACCCCGGACGTCATCCGCACCGTCGCCGTCACCATGGATCTCGAACCCACCGAGGTCGCCATCGAGCGGATGCTCACCGAGAAGACCAACGACGAGGCGGAGGCGTCCCGAGCCGCCAAGATGAACCGGACCGTCGACCCCCGCGACATCGCCGCCCACACCCGCCTCGACCAGCGCGGCGAGGACCTGGCCAGCGGCGCCGCCGGCGTCAACCTCGTCGGCTACATCACGGTCTCCTCCCGCACCCCGGAAGCCCTCAACCGCGACAAGCGCACGATAAGGGCGTCCGCCGGAAAGTCGTACCTGAAGCTGGAGTGGTGCGACCGCGAGCACCACCGCGCCTTCGTGAACACACTGCCCTTCGCCACCGGAATCCGAAGGTAGAGGCTGATGCGCTGATGAGGGACCCGCTGTCCGTCCTCACCGAAGCCTTCACGTCCTTCCTCTTCGGGAAGGTCGAGACGACCCGCTCCCCGGTCCGCACCTCCACCGGCCAGGCCCAGGCGGTCTACCTCCCCACGGCCGCGCCCGGCCTCGGCGACTCGGGCGTGATCATCGGCCGCGAGGTGTACTCCGGCAAGGGCTACATCTACGACCCCTTCCAGCTCTACGGCCAGCAACTCCCCGCCCCGCACTGGCTCGTCCTCGGCGAGTCCGGCAACGGCAAGTCCGCCCTGGAGAAGACCTACGTCCTGCGCCAGCTCCGCTTCCGCGACCGCCAGGTCGTCGTCCTGGACGCCCAGGGCGAGGACGGCGTCGGCGAGTGGAACCTCATCGCGGAGGAGCTGGGGATAACCCCCATCCGGCTCGACCCGATGGCGGCCCTGGACCACGGCATCCGCCTCAACCCGCTGGACCCGGCGATCACCACCACCGGCCAGCTGGCGCTGCTGCGCACCATCATCGAGGTCGCGATGGGCCACGGCCTCGACGAACGCTCCGGCTTCGCCCTCAAGGTCGCCCACTCCTACGTCAACGAGACGATCCTCGACCGCCAACCCGTCCTGACGGACATCGTCGAGCAGCTACGGCACCCCGAACCGGAGTCGGCCGAGGCGATGAACGTCGCCATAGACGACGTGCGCGCCTGGGGCCTGGACGTCGCCCTGGTCCTGGACCGCCTGGTCGACGGTGACCTGCGCGGCATGTTCGACGGCCCGACCACGGTCGGCATCGACCTCGACGCCCCGCTGATCGTCTTCGACCTCTCCCACATCGACCGCAACTCCATCGCCATGCCGATCCTGATGGCGATCGTCGGCGTGTGGCTGGAGCACACCTGGATCCGCCCCGACCGCAAGAAGCGCATCTTCCTGGTCGAGGAGGCCTGGCACATCATCGCCAGCCCGTTCGTGGCCCAGTTGTTCCAGCGGCTGCTGAAGTTCGGCCGACGGCTCGGACTGTCCTTCGTGGCGGTGGTGCACCACCTGTCCGACGTCGTGGACGGGGCAGCGGCCAAGGAAGCGGCCGCCATTCTGAAGATGGCGTCGACGAGGACGGTCTACGCCCAGAAGGCGGACGAGGCACGGGCGACGGGCCGCGTGCTGGGCCTGCCCCGCTGGGCGGTCGAGATCATCCCGACCCTCACCCCCGGTATCGCCGTCTGGGACGTCAACGGCAACGTCCAGGTGGTCAAGCACCTGGTCACCGAGACCGAACGCCCGCTCGTCTTCACCGACCGCGCGATGACCGAGTCCTCCAGCGACGTCATGGCCGAGGACGACGCCCTCCTCGCCGCCGAACTGGAGGCGGAGCGGCGGGCGGCGGCCTTCGTGGAGCAGCACCTCGGCGACTCCGAATCGACGGTGGCGTAGGGAGGACCGTCCGTGAGACCGGACCCTCGGCAGGAACGCGACCAGCAGGGCGGCGGGATTCCCGACGGCCTGCTGATCGGCATACTCGTGTTCCTGCTCGGCATCACCATCCTGGTGTGGACGGCGACGGGTCTGGCGGCCTGGTTCGCCCACGGCAGCTGGCCGTCGACCGTCACCCTCTCCCACACCCCGCTCGCGATGCGCCATCTCATCGGCGCCCCGCACGACATCGCGGGCGCCTGGCCGGACACACCGGCGGCCCGGCTGGCGGGCTGGGGGCTGTTCTGGGGCCTGTTCATCGGCCAGCTGATGATCCTGCTCGTCCTCACCGTCTTCCTGCTGGGCACGGTGGCCCGCTGGCGGGCCGGGCGGCGCCGGAGACGCGCGGGGACCCTGCCGGACCCCCACACCGAACGGGAGCCGGTCCAGGACGCCCCCCGGTCGGCCCTTCAGCAGCCCTATCTCCAGCCCCCGCTCCAGGTCTCTCACGAAGCCCTTCACCAGACCCCGCCGCAGGCCACTCCCCAGGCCCCGCTCCAGGCCCCGCTCCAGAAGTCTTTCCAGGAGCCGGCGATCCCGGCCGGGAGCCCGGCGGCCTCCGTGGAACAGACCCCCGGGGAGCACACCCTCGCGGAGCTCGCGGACATCCGCCCCGCCGCCGCAGACGACCGGCTGGGCAACTGGACCAGGATCCACGTCGCGCCGCGCGAAAGCCGACAGGCCACCGCGGTCCAGGCGATCCAGGACGCGCTCGGCCCGGCCCTCGTCGTCACCTCGAACGCCACCCTCTGGGCGGAGACGAAGGACGCCCGAGCCAAACTCGGCCCCGTCCTCCTCTACGACCCGAACCACCTCTGCGACACCCCCGCCCGCTTCCACTGGTCCCCCACGGCCCACTGCGAGGACAAGCAGACCGCGATCCGGCGCGCCCACGCCCTCCTCACCCCGGTCAGGCCCACCGCCAAGATCGACCAGACGGTCTCCGACACGGCCGAGACCCTCCTGCGCAGCTACCTGCACGCGGCCGCCCTGGAGAACCGCACGATCCGTCACGTCCACCGCTGGGCCCAGGGCACCGGCGTCCAGGACGCCGTACGAACCCTGCGCACCCACCCCAAGGCGGCCCCCGGCGCCGCCGGCGAGCTGGAGGCAGCCCTCACGTCCCACCCCGAACGCCGGGACATCGCCCAGGAGCTGACGGCACGGGCGCTCGCCGCCCTCTTCACCGTCAACGTCCGCGAGGCCTGCACACCCAACCGATCCGATGCCCTCGCCCTGGATTCCTTCGTCGCCGAAGGGGGCACGCTTTATGTGGTCGGTGAATCCATCGAGGACCCCAGGACCAACCCGGGCGCGATGCCCCTCCTGACAGCTCTCGCCTCCAGCGTGGTCGAGCACGGCCGGCGCATGGCCGAACGGTCATCCTCCGGTCGGCTCGACCCACCACTGACCCTGGTCCTGGACGACGTGGCGGCCGTGGCCCCGCTCCCCCAGCTCCCCGACCTGCTGGCCACCGGCCCCGACCTGGGCCTGCCGGCCCTCGCCCTGCTCCGCTCCCACGAACAGGCCCGCTCCCGCTGGCCGCACCGGGAACTGCCGGTCTAGGCCGGCCACTCCAGGACGAACTCGATCTCGTCCTGTGCCTCGTCCTTGGAGAACGGCACGACCACCCCGCTCGGCGCGAACCCCGCCTTGCGATAGGCCCCCTGGGCCCGCAGGTTGTCCGCGTGCACCAGCAGCCGCATGCGCTCCGCACCGCGCTGCCGCGCCCACTCCGCACCGGCGTCGAACAACGCCTTCACCAACCCGCTCCCCCGGTGCTCGGGCCGGACGAACACGCCCACGACATGTCCCTGTCGGCGCTCGACCGGGAACCCCGCCCAGTCCGTCGTCCCGGCCTCCTCGATCAGCACGGTCACCGTCCCGGCCCACTCCCCGTCCGCCGCCACCGCGACGAACTGCCGGGCTCCGCTCGGCTCCTCGGCCGACCGCGCCGCCCGCTCCTGGTAGAAGGAGTCCGGCCGTCCCAGCGCATCGTCGTAGCTCTCCAGGAACGCGATGTCCGCCACCGGGTCCTTCAACGCGACGAGCCGCAACCGCTTGGCTGCCTCCCACTCGTCGGCCCGTATCGCCCGGATCTCGTAATCACCGCTGGTCGTAGCACTGGTCGTAGCACTCATGCGGCCACGCTAGCGCGGGCCGGCCGACGCTCTCACCTGGTTTGTCAGTGCCACCGTCTACGGTGAGCGCCATGACAACTCTGCCGAACCGCCCGAACACCGCCCTGTTGATCGTGGACGTGCAGAACGGAGTGGTGGACGGCTCCCACAACCGCGACGAGGTCATCGCCAATATCAACGCGCTGCTCGCCAAGGCCCGTTCCGAGGCGGTCCCGGTCGTCTGGATCCAGCACTCCAGCGACGAGCTGAAGCCCGACAGCGCCCCCTGGCGCTATGTCCCGGAGCTGATCCGCGAAGCAGCCGAGCCCCTCGTCCACAAGCGCTACGGCGACTCCTTCGAGGAGACCGAACTGGAGACCGTGCTCGCGGAACGCGGCGTGGGCCGTGTGGTCGTCACCGGCGCCCAGACCGATGCCTGCATCCGCTCCACGCTGCACGGCGCGATAGTCCGCGGCTACGACGCCACGCTGGTCGCCGACGCCCACACCACGGAGGACCTCTCCCCGTACGGGGCGCCGGCCCCGGACCAGGTCATCTCGCACACGAACCTCTACTGGAACTGGCAGGAGGCGCCAGGTCGAAAGGGCGGCACGGTGAAAACGGCGGACATCACGTTCTGAGGAACACGCACCAACGCGAAAGAGCCCCACACCGTGAGGTGTGGGGCTCTTTCTCAATATTTGTTCGGCGGCGTCCTACTCTCCCACAGGGTCCCCCCTGCAGTACCATCGGCGCTGTAAGGCTTAGCTTCCGGGTTCGGAATGTAACCGGGCGTTT